>CBIHME010000027.1:0-8531 GCA_966210965.1 uncultured bacterium | reverse complement strand
GTAGAAACGATGACGTCATTATCCCCGTTCGTCTTCTTAATCCAACGCAGTTCATCGCCATCATCTAATTTGATCGCAATCAGACCATTCGTACGAATGTTTGCGTAATCCTTAAGTGGCGTTTTCTTAACCGTACCCATCGTTGTCGCCATAAACAAGTACCCCTCATCATTCGCATCTTTTGCGTGACGAATGATTGAAGTGATTTTCTCTTCGGGTTGCAGTTGCAATAGATTCACCGCTGCGACACCCTTAGCCGCAAGACTAGCAGCCGGTACTTCATATGCCTTGAGGCGGAAAATACGCCCCTTGTTAGTAAAGAACAACAGGTAGTCATGCGTACTTGCAGGGACGAGTTGATCAATAACATCCTCTTCCTTAGTGGTCATGCCTCGCTTACCCTTGCCGCCACGGTTTTGACGACGATATTCGCTAACGAGTGTCCGCTTGATGTAGTTTTCGGTAGTCAGTAAGATTACCGATTCTTCCTCAGGAATCAACTCTTCGTCGCTAAATTTACCAAGTTCATGATTAATCATCTGAGACCGTCGATCATCACCATACTTCTCTTTCATCTCTAATAATTCTTCTTTAATAATGCGAAGAATTTCAGACTCATCTGCAAGAATGGCCTCAAGTTTTGCAATCAACTCAAGAAGTTCACGCAATTCATTTTCAATTTTATCTCGTTCAAGCCCGGTTAGGCGGCGTAATTGCATCGCAAGAATCGCCTGCGCTTGAATTTCAGAAAGACCAAACTTTTCAATTAAGCCGGCTTGCGCAATTTCACTTGTCTTACTAGCCCGAATTAATTTGATAACCTCATCGATATGATCGAGAGCAATTTTGTAACCTTCCAAAATATGCGCGCGCGCTTTAGCGGCTTTAAGCTCAAATTCCGTACGACGACGCACGACGATACGACGATGCTTAATAAATTCGTCAAGAATCTCATGCAAGCCTAATACCTTCGGCTGAATACCATCAATCAGAGCTAGCATATTAAAGTGGAAGCTTGTTTGCAAAGCAGTTAGCTTGAATAGCTGGTTCAATACTTTCTTAGGATATGCATCTTTGCGTAACTCAACTACGACACGAACTTTACCGCGCGCACTTTCATCACGAAGATCACTAATAAGAATTTTTTTATCTTTATGCAGTTCAGCAATCTTTTCAATCAATGTTGCTTTATTTACACCATAAGGAACCTCAGTAATAACGATTTGGCTACGACCTTTTTTCGTTTCTTCGATATTCGTCACGGCGCGAATCATCACACTGCCACGACCAGTCTGGTACGCTAGCTTCATCGGCGTGCCGCCATACACGATTGCACCTGTCGGGAAGTCTGGACCCTTAACATATTTCAAAAGGTCATCGACTGTCGTCGTTTCTGGATTATCAATTAAGTGGATCGTCGCATCAACAAGTTCACCAAGATTATGCGGTGGAATGTTCGTTGCCATACCAACAGCAATACCAACCTGACCGTTCAATAGTAGGTTCGGCAGTTTCGCTGGCAAAACAGAGGGTTCTTGTTCACTGCCGTCATAGTTAGCCCGAAAATCAACCGTATCTTTATCGAGGTCATTTAGCAGTTCATTACCTGCGCGACCGAGGCGTGCCTCGGTATAACGACTTGCCGCAGGAGGATCTCCATCCATCGAACCATAGTTACCTTGACCATTCACTAATGGATAACGCATCACCCAATCCTGTGCCAAGCGAACCATTGAGAAATAGATCGATGAATCACCGTGTGGATGATATTTACCCATTACATCACCGACAATGCGAGCACTTTTCAGGAAGCGGCCGCCGGGTCGAAGATTTTGCTCGCCCATGCTGTATAAAATACGACGGTGAACCGGTTTCATGCCGTCGCGGACGTCAGGAAGCGCGCGTTCAACAATTACGCTCATAGAGTAAGTCAGAAAGCTATCTTCCATCACTTTTTCTACCGACAGGTTCTCAACGACGCGCGAGTGTGTTTGCGGCGTTAAAACCTCAATTGGTTCTGTTGTATCATTTACTTCGTTAGTATCGTCATTCATGATTAAATATCCAAATCCTCTAGACTTAGTGATTTAGCACGGCTTTGAATAAAAGCTTTACGCAAATCAACCTGGTCACCCATTAACTTTGTAAAAATTGCATCGCTTTTTTCAGCATCTTCGACTTTCACCTGAATCAGCACGCGATTCTCAGGATTCATGGTCGTATCCCAAAGCTGCTCTGCGTCCATTTCACCCAGACCCTTATAGCGCTGCAATAAGGTGATTCCAGCTTGCTTGGTCAAGTCGGCTGTCTCATCTATCGCAACACCTTTTTCTCGTCGCTCAGCAACCAGTCGAGCAATAATTTGGTCACGCTCTTCATCGCTATAGGCGTAATGCTTTTTTGTACCCTGTCGTAACAAGAACAACGGAGGCTTAGCGAGGTACACGTACCCTCCGTCAATTACTTCTTTCATATATCGGAAGAAAAATGTCAAAAGCAAAGTGGAAATGTGACTTCCATCAACATCGGCGTCGGTCATGATAATGACACGGTGATAGCGAAGTCCAGAAATATCAAACTGATCACTAATACCAACACCCATTGCTTTAATCAGGCTAACAATTTCATTATTGTTAAGCATGCGATCCAGGCGTGCACGTTCAACGTTGAGAACTTTACCACGAAGCGGCAAGATCGCCTGCGTCTTACTGTCGCGACCAGACTTCGCCGATCCACCAGCCGAGTCGCCCTCGACAATGTAGAGCTCCGACTCTGACGGGTCCTTGCTTGAACAATCAGAAAGCTTGCCTGGTAGGCTTAATCCATCGAGTGCGCCCTTACGAATGACATTGTCACGTGCCGCACGAGCAGCTTTACGTGCACGTGCAGCGAGAAGTGCCTTACCGACAATCTTTTTGGCAACATTCGGGTTTTCTTCAAGATAGTACGAGAAGTATTCATTCATTACCTGTTCAACGTAACGGCGAACTTCAGGATTGCCCAATTTGTTCTTCGTCTGACCCTCAAACTGAGGGTCTGGCAACTTAACGAGGATAATAGCAGTTAGTCCTTCGCGAATATCATCACCTGTCAGGTTATCTTCTTTTTCTTTCAACAGGCTATTCTTGCGAGCATAGTCGTTAATGACGCGCGTTAAAGCTGATCGAAATCCGACAATATGTGTTCCGCCATCAGGAGTGAGCACGTTGTTAGCGAACGGCTTTACTGTCTCGACGAAGGTATCATTATATTGCACGGCAACTTCAATCATAGAGTCCTCGACTTGTCGTTCCACATAGAAGACACTGTCGCTTACGACATCCTTGCCAATATTTAGATGCTTTACGTAGCTCTGAATACCACCTTCAAAATAAAAAGCGGCACGTTCTTTAGTGCGCTCATCACGAACAGCTACATAGATACCCTTCGTTAGATATGCTTGATGGCGCAGATAATTCACCACCCACTTATAGTCAAAGGTCACGGTCTCTTTAAAGATCGTATCGTCAGGATAAAAAGTAATTGTCGTGCCATTCGCCCTATCGGTCTTGCCGACTTTTTTAAAAGGAACTTTTACGCCACCACGCTCAAACTCAATACGATAAAGCTCGCCCTTTTGCGCCACTTCTGCAATCATGTGATTAGACAATGCATTCACAACGCTCGAGCCGACACCGTGAAGACCAGAAGACACTTTATAGCCGCCGCCGCCGAACTTACCACCGGCATGCAAAACAGTTAGAACGGTTTCTAGTGTACTTAAGCCCGTCTTCGGGTGCTTATCGACCGGAATACCGCGACCGTTATCAGCAACACTGATCCCACCGTCGGCAAGAATCGTCACATCGACGCGAGTCGCGTGACCCGCAATTGCCTCATCGATAGAGTTATCGGCAATTTCTTTAATCAAGTGATGCAATCCGTCGTAGCCGGTGCTTCCGATATACATGCCGGGGCGCTTACGGACCGGCTCTAGGCCCTCTAGGACCTGAATTTGCGACCCAGTATACGAGCCATCATCGATTTTTTGTTTAGTCATAGTACCCTCACTTCAGACGTTCAGCTATTTACATTTCTTCCATTATACAGAACAAATTGTGTTCACTCAAGCTATTGTGTGAACATATTTCTTATGCTAATCTAAAAACCAAGAGGTGTCACAACCAAAAAATAAAAGGTACAAATAAAAATGTTTCGAAAATTAGTCTCAAATCTCGCATTTAGCCCTGCCTTAATTGGTCAGCTAGGCTTTTATGCTCGCCGTCTACGCAAGGAAGAGATGACAAGACGAACGGGTCTTATATTCCTGGCCCTATCATTGGTCGTACAATCTTTTGCTGTTTTTTCGCCACCGGAATCAGCTAACGCGGCTAACGCGGACAATATTATATATAGTGGCGTGAGAGACAAAGCAGATCTTCTTGCGGTCTACGACCGTGGAAGCGACAGCGCTGGCCGTAAAGACATACGGGAAATATATGCACATTTCGGTATCACCCGCGCAGATATCGCCAACGGATATATAGGCAGCTATAATACGGGCGATTTTAATGGTCAAATTAAGTCAGTAGGACGGTCAGACGCAGGCGTATCTTACCGATATCCCGTGAAAGTTACTAATAGTTCGACTACAGTCTACACGGGCGGTTTCACTGAAACATACGGCAAGAGCTGGCCTATGCCTGCTCTTATTGGTAAACGTTCGGTCGACGGCGCATGGTTCGCCATCACACTCAACTGTGGCAACCCCGTCTACGTCGTTCCGCCACCCCCCGTCAAACAACCCGCCGCTGCATGTACATTACTCAGCGTCACCCCACTAAGCCGCAACAACATTCGTATGAATGCAAAGGCCACCGCAAGTGACGGTGCGACCATTTCGGGATACACCTACGTCATCAAAGACTCCAAGGGGGTCGTAATGCTCAACCAACGCGTCACTAGTGCGCAAACGGAATCATCGCTCGAGAACAAGCTCCTCCGAGACGGCACATACACCGTCCAAGTAACCACATCGACAAGTCTAGGAGAAAAGTCTGGTGCCGATTGTGCAAAAACGTTCACCGTTTCCCCAGAGCCTCGCTGCGTTTTAAACACCGCACTTGTCGAAAGTGACAGCGAATGTAAGCCTTGCCTTAGTGACGACAAACTATGGCACAAAGATCCAAAATGTATCGCTACATTCACCTTAACTAAAAAGGTACGCAACATTACACAGTCCCTTCCCGATGCAAACAACACACAAGCGAAGCCTGGCGACCAGTTGCAATATACCCTACAGGTAACAAACACCGGCAAAGCACAAGGAACCTACACGATGACCGACACTGTCGCCGACGTACTAGAATACGCGACGATTACAAACATTGGCGATGGAAAAATCACTACACAGGATGCCGCCACACCAGCTGTCGCCGTATGGCCAAGCTTTAGTGTAAAAGTCGGTGAAACCGTCGAAAAAGTCATTGTCGTTAAGGTTAAAGAAACGATCCCAGCCATGGCTACAAACCTCTCGAACAGCCAGTCATACAACTGTAAAATAACCAATACCTTTGGAAATACGTTAAATATAGGCATTGAATGCCCACCAGAGAAAGTTGTCGAGCAGGCAATTACTGAACTTCCTCATACTGGGGCGACAGAAAATATGATATTCTCCGGAATTGTCATCGCCATCGCCGTATACTTCTACGCACGCTCACGACAAACAGCAACAGAAATCAGATTAATTCGTCGCGACCTGAACGCAGGAACGATCTAAAGGATAGTTATGAATAATCAAGAAAGACAACCTGCCAGCCCAGAACATAATCCTGAATCCCTGCACGATCAGGGTCAAGATCTTACTGAAGCACTCCGCCAGAAGCATGAAAAAGCTGGCGAACATTCTCCTGAATCAGGCGAAACGACTAGCGAGCGTGCACGCGTTGAAGCTATGGAAAATGCGATAAGTATCGAGAAGAAAAGCCTTAGCAAAGAAGCGAGCACCTCCCCACCACCAGCAACTCGGCGCGGCGCTATCAACAAAAAAGAACTCGACACAACCTACAGGCGCACTATGAAGCAAGTACAAAGCGAGCTATCCACTCCTAGCCGAGCCTTCAGTAAAGTCATCCATGCAAAGGCAGTTGAGCAAGCGAGTGATGCACTTGAATCCACAGTCGCCCGCCCTAACGCCATGCTCGCCGGAGCTATCGGTGCATTTATCATCACCCTAGCCATCTACCTCATCGCAAAAAGCTACGGGTATCGATTATCCGGGTTTGAAACTATTGGTGGTTTTATCCTCGGATGGATTATCGGTATACTATTCGACTTCTTCAGAGTAATGATCACAGGTAAGCGATCGTAACTTATCAACAAGTAAGCAACAGAAAGACCACCGCATTTGCGGTGGTCTTTCTTATCTATTTCAACTATCTGATCTTAAAGGTCACTTCATCATCAGCTGCAGCGCCATCCTTGCGGCGCAGATGTAGGCCCGCAGGACCCGCCGCTAAATCAACTGGACCTGCAGTCTCATTTTGCGCCTTGACGGGCGCATATGAGCCGTGTGTAGCGTCAGACGATACGCGTTGCAATGGCTGCTGTTGCTGAGTTAAGGGGCTCGTTAAAACGGGAGGTGTTGGCTGCGAGGATAACACGGGCGGCCTAGAGGATGGCCGGCTTAAAGGCTGCATTGGTGCGGGCGCAGGAACAGATGGAGAGGCAGTAGACTTCCCGGTCGCTCCACTATTCATCTGCTGGCGCTTGGCAAGCCATTCATCCAAGAACGACGACCCTCCTGCTGGCGCACTGCCGCCTGTGCCCATACCAGTCATACGTTGCTGCTGAGCCTTTTTTAATGCTTCGGCTTTGGCTTTCTTTTCCGCATCCGCCGCACCCAAACGCGTAAATATATCCTTCTCGACAACTGCACGAGGCTTGCCGTACTTAGCTGCCGAGAGACGCTTAAGCGCATCGCTCAGCTGGGCATTCGTTTGTCCCATCGGCGGCACAAACGACATACTAAACGGAGCTGAAGGTACATTATTAATCATAACGCTAGTAACCGACTGATAGTTAGGCATCTTTGTCAGGTCTTCCGCATCAAAGGTCGGCGCAAACTTCTTTACGAGTATTTCAGCGTCAGTAATACCAATGCGTCCACTAATGACCGTACCGACGTTACCAATAATCGCCTCTCTAATCTTATCGGTTAACTGGGTCATGAATTGATTACCTAAAATAAGATTCAGGCGGTACTTCCTAGCTTCGGAGAGAATTGACTCAAAACTCTCTGTCGCAAAGTTCTGAAACTCGTCAACATACAATGAAAAGTCAACGCGTTGGTCTTCGGGGAGATTAGCCCGACCCATAGCCGCTGCCTGAAATTTCATCACAAAGATGATACCGAGCAACTTAGAGTTCAGTTCACCCATCTTCCCCTTACTTAAATTAACGAGCAAAATCTTTTTATTATCCATGATATCGCGTAAATTAAAACCACTTTTAGTTTGACCGATAATATTACGCATCGAATCATTTGAGATAAATGGGCCAAACTTACTCACTACCCAGCTAATCACTTCGCCTGATTCATTAGATCGTTGCGAATTTGGAAATTCTTTCGTCCAAAAATCGAGGACTGTCTGATCGGTGACGTACTTTAATTTACTCTTCATAAAGTCCTCGTCGATCAATAGCTTCGGAATATCGATAAACGTTCCGCCGTTCGGATCAGACATCAGTAGCAGTGCGCAGTTGCGGAATATGTGCTCCAGGCGAGGACCAACAATGCCAGTATGCCCTGGGTCGTACAGGCCGTACAGCATATTAATCGCCTCCTGCACCAAAAAATCTTTCTGATCAGGATGGTCAAATTCAAACATGTTTAGTCCAATTGGATTTGTCATATCACCGGGATTAAAATAAATAACATCCTCGACGCGTTCTTTTGGCACCTTCCCTAATAAGTTTTCGACCGAATCACCGTGTGGATCAACAAATGCAAACCCACGACCATCCATCATGTCCTGAAATGCCAAATTTTCCAAAAGTACCGATTTACCTGTACCGGTCTGACCAATAATATAGGTGTGGCGGCGGCGATCATTAGTACTTAGCCTAATTGGCTTTTTACTGCCGCGGAATTCGTTATAGCCTAACAAAAAACCTTCGTCCATCACTTGCGTCGGACCGTCTACCTGTTTAGACATTTGGCGCTGCACCTGCGAGGTCGGAATGCTATTTTGGTTTGGGAGGTGAAAAACCGTCGCGAGCTCAACACTATTCAGTACGTTCTGTGTAACAGTTTGCGGGAAAAATCGAAATATATATGCCGTTACTAGTTCTTCGATGTTTTTCGTAACTGCAAATTTAAAACCATTATGACTTGGTGAATCGAACAGCGAAAATGCGGCAACGATATTTTTCAGCAGCATTTGAGAGTGTCCCGCCGTATTGGACGACACGACTACTCGAATAAGTACTTCGTATCCCGGATTCCGATTCTTCTCCTCTATTGCATCGACAGTTGCCTGCTCTAGCGA
>CBIHME010000026.1:0-8616 GCA_966210965.1 uncultured bacterium | reverse complement strand
GAAAATGGTGCCGAAATACTTACCCAGCTTTAGTGAGTAATTGTTGAACGCGGCGGCCGATCGCCTCGGACGGTTCGATGACTTTTGCGCGTCCTCGCGTTAAGGCAAGTATATCTTCTTTTATCCAGTGGTAATGTGTGCAACCCAGAATAATAACATCTGCGCCTTGGTCGCATGCAGTATTGATGCCCTGTGCGATATTGTTGTGATTAATTTTGTTATTTTCAATCATGTACGCCCAGGTGCTACAATCGGGTTCGATGATTCTCAGTGCCGGTCCGAATTGCTGCACAAGATCGTGGTATCGGTCACTGGCCAGCGTGGCGGGGGTGGCGCAGACCGCTATTGTTTTTGTTTTTGTTAGGCTAGCTGCCGTCTTTATCATCGGTTCGATGCCGATAAATTTTTGGTCCGGATACCGTGTTCGGAGTGTTTCGATTGCAAGTGCGGTTGCTGTATTGCAGGCAAGGATGATGACATCGCAATAGGCGGCGAGTAGCGGCTGGATTGCTTCGTCCGTTAGGCGAATGACCTCATCGGGGGATTTATTGCCATAAGGGACGTTTACTTTGTCATTCACGACCAATATCTCTGCTGCAGGGAATGTTTCTTGGAGTGCCCGTGCCACTGCTTCACCGCCAATTCCGCTATCGAATACGCCTAATTTCATATTTTCATTTTAACCCTATATGACTGCTAGGCAAAACATTCCATAAGCGGTATACTAAAACACATGCAAGAAACTTCTCGATACGCAGTCGGTATTGATATTGGCACGACCACTGTTCGTTGTGTGGTTGGACATATCGACTCAACAACAGGGGCTCCAACGATCGTTGGCGTCGGCTCAGCACCAAATAGTGGCATGCGAAAAGGGGTAGTCGCGCACCTAGCAGGTCCGGGCCAGGCAATTGATACGGCTCTTGGTGAGGCCGAGCGAATGAGCGGCTACCAGGTTGACGCAGCCTCAATCAGCATCAATGGTGCGCATATTCTTAGTACGAAAGCTGATGGCATGATCGCCGTAGGTGGTGCGGATCATGAAATTACCGAGGAAGATCTAACGCGTATCGAAGAGGTTGCGACTCTTGGTAAAGTGCCAGCAAATCGCGAAATCTTAGAGGTCGTGCCGCACAGCTATCGGCTAGATGGTCAAGATAATATCAAGGATCCGATTGGCATGACCGGTACACGGCTTGAAATTAATGCCAACGTTGTTTCCGCCCTGGCGCCACACCTTGCAAACCTTCAAAAATCGGCCGAGATGGCAAAAGTTGTGCCGCATATTGTTACGCCGGCCGTTTTAGCGGCGTCGCGCGCGGTACTGACCGAACAGCAGCTCGAAAGTGGCGTTGCCGTTATCGACCTAGGCGGGGCGACTACTAGCGTCGCTGTTTTTGAAGAAGGCGACCTACAATACGTTGCCGTGATACCGCTTGGCGGGGCGAATATCTCGAATGACCTGGCGATAGGACTAAAAACAGATCCGGAGATTGCCGAAAAGGTAAAATTAAGTCATGCCGTAGCCATTCCACGTAACTCTGGAGAAGAGATTAGCGTCAAACACGACAAAGAAACGTTTACTTTCACGACTGATGATATTGACGAAATCGTTGAAGCACGACTAGAAGAAATCTTTGATGCAATACAAAAGGAATTAAAAAGGGCGGGTCGTGCAGGTCAGCTGCCAAGCGGCGTTGTTTTGACGGGTGGAACGGCTAACCTTAAGGGAATTTCATCTTACGCTAAAGAGAAGTTGAATTTAGCTGCCCGTGTTGGTAAATCTGCGGGCTACGGTGGTGTCGCTGAAAACATCGACCAGCCGCAGTTTGCCACCGCTGTCGGCCTTATGTTAACTGATGTGCACGGGGCTAGTCATATTGCCGGTCAACACGAGGTGAAAAGTATTGGCGGCAAAGCTGCACTAAAGAGTGCTGGTGGGATGGTGTCTAAATTTTTAGACCGATTCAAGGCGTAATAATTTTTTGAATAATAAATGGTATACTGTATTAAGAATAGAATATCTGGGGGAGAGTGCATTCCATGCCTGAAGTAAAACCAAGTGAAATACAAACATTCGCCAGCATCAAAGTTGTTGGTGTCGGTGGCGCTGGCGGCTCTGCCGTTAACCGTATGAAGGACGCCGGACTATCTGGCGTGCAGTTTATTGCGATGAACACCGATGCGCAAGCACTGCATAATTCAAAAGCTGACGTCAAGATTCATCTTGGGCATGCTACGACGAACGGTCTTGGCGCTGGTGCTGATCCGCACACAGGTGAAGCGGCCGCGAATGAATCACGTGATGAAATCCGTGCTGCTGTCGAAGGTGCAGACATGGTATTTGTTACTATTGGAGCCGGCGGTGGTACTGGTAGTGGCGCAGGACATGTCGTTGCTGAAGTAGCTCGTGAGCTTGGCATTCTGGTTGTTGGCGTTGCAACGAAACCTTTCAGTTTCGAGGGCGATAAGCGTCGACAGAATGCCGATTGGGCAATCGCACAATTAGGTCGCCAGGTGGATACCCTTATTACAATCCCGAATGATCGCTTGCTGCAGACGATTGATCGTCGTACGCCACTCTTAGAAACATTTAAGATTGCCGATGACGTACTGCGCCAGGGTGTGCAGGGTATCTCTGAACTGATCACCGAACACGGGTTAATCAACCTCGACTTCGCTGACGTAAAAGCTATTATGAGTAACGCTGGTTCGGCGCTTATGGGCATTGGTCGCGCAAGTGGCGATGACCGTGCGGCACAGGCGGCACAGCAGGCGATTGAATCACCACTCATTGAAGTATCTATCGACGGCGCAAAGGGAGTTCTCTTTAATGTTACTGGCGGTTACGACATGAGCATGAGTGAGATTCAGGAAGCGGCAGAGATTATCACTAGCTCCGTTTCACCAGATGCGAACATTATCTTTGGTGCGACCCTTAAACCAGAGCTTGAAGACGAGCTAATTATTACTGTTATCGCAACGGGATTTGATAGCGCATATTTCCATGAACAAGCTGCGCAGTTAGAGGTGCCAGCTGCACTCAACCAGCGTCGTGAGTCTATCGTTGACGATGCCGCAGTTGAGGCGATTGACATGAACCTTGATCATTCCGATGCAGCAGCGGCCTTTGCTGACGACACGACGCATAACATCTGGCATGATGAGCCAGAGGATACTGACGAATCAGACACGCCTGCGTTTCTTCGTCGCCGCAAAAAGAATAAAAATACTGACGAATCATAAAGAGGTAACGGATGAGCTCAAAGTATAAAATTGGAGACAGCCGCGTCATTGAGTCTCGTGAGTCTGCTGACGGTGTCACGATTCGTCGTCGTCGTGAATCGCATGATGGCAAACACCGCTTTACGACTTACGAACGAATCGAGCGTCCGAATTTGGCGGTTGTCAAAAAGGATGGCTCGCGTGAACTGTTTGACCGCGATAAATTATCTATTGCAATCAAACGCTCAGTCGGTAAATTTTTCTCGAGTGAAGTTGAAGTTGAGGAAATGATTAACGGCGTTGAAGACGCATTGTACGAGCTGGGCGAAAGTGAAGTGACATCAAGTCAGATTGGCGATCTTGTTATGGACGAGCTGGCGGCTCGTAACGAAGTGGCGTACGTGCGCTTTGCGAGTGTATATCATGAGTTCAAGACTCTTGATGAGTTTGAGGAAATTTTGCAGCAGCGCCGCAGAAAGTAGTAGTGTATGAAGGCAGTCGTTATTTACAAACAAGAGAGCGACCATGCACGAGAAGTGATAGATTATCTGCGTGATTTTGCGCGTCAGACTGGCCACGAACTTGAAACGATTGATCCAGAGACACGTGAAGGAGCATCGTTTTGCAGGACGTATGACATTGTTGAATATCCAAGCATTGCCGCACTGAGTGACGATGGGGTGTTGCAGAACTTATGGCGCGGCCGTCCGCTACCAACGATTAGTGAGGTAAGTTACTATGTTTAAGCTAAAAGAATTATTATCGCCAAAGCCCCAATATCAGGGGTTGTTTGGTACGATGTTGGCATTTGGTATTGTCGGACTGATTGCTAGTTTTGTGCTTGCGGTCGAAGAGTTTCACCTGCTGAAGGATCCAACAACTACGTTGAGCTGTTCGTTCAATCTTGTTTTGAACTGTTCGACGGTCATGCAAACCTGGCAGGCAACGGTATTCGGGTTTCCTAATATGTTCATCGGTTTGATGGCATTTCCTGTTGTGATTGTTGTTGCTGCGCTCGGTTTGGCGCAGGCTAAATTACCGCGCTGGTTTTATGTATATGCTAATCTTGGCTACCTGCTAGGCGCAGTGTTTGCTTATTGGCTCTTTTTTAATAGCGTATATGACATCCAGGTGTTATGTCCATGGTGTTTAGTGGTTACGTTCAGCACTACGATACTGCTTGCTACTATTACGTCATATAATCTTCGCGAGAATGCATTCAATTTTCCTAAAGCTGTGAGCGCAAAAATACAAATCTTCCTAGGCAAAGACTATCATAAGCTCGCTGTGGCAAGTTGGATTGTTTTGATGGCTGTTCTGGTGGTGCTGAAATTTGGCGACGCATTGTTTGCATAATAGGCCCGTATTAGCGTACAATTTAATATAGTAACACCTCCATTCGTGGAGTGAGCGGCTATCAACCGCGAAGGTTATTCAGGAAGAAAGGCTATGGCTGACTAGAACCTGACGTGAGCGCGACGTTACTGCGAACAACTAAGCGCTAAAAAGAATCTCTTTTTAGAAACTGGATGGTACCGTCCGCACATTGCGGATTCCAGTGACTAAACAGGGATTTTTTGTTTTTTAACGAAAGGAAATACTATGAAATTCAAAGCTAACAGCAGGCGCCGCGCATTAGAGTACGAAAAAGATATCGTCGCGCAGTGGAAGAAAAACAAAACGTTTGAAAAATCTGTTGAAATGCGACCCAAGGATAATTCATACGTCTTTTATGATGGACCTCCGTTTATTTCTGGCGTCCCACATCACGGAACACTTCTTAGCTCGATTGTTAAAGATGTCATCCCGCGCTACCAGACGATGAAAGGTAAGCGCGTCGAGCGCGTCTGGGGTTGGGACTGTCACGGACTGCCTGCAGAACGCTACACCGAAAAGAAACTTGGCATTAATTCTCGCGAAGAGGTGATTAATTACGGAATCGAAAAGTATATTATCGCGTGTCGCGAAAACATGGTGCAAACCAGTAGCTTGTGGGAGGATACGGTTGATCGTATTGGTCGCTGGGTAGACTTTAAGGGTGCGTACAAAACCATGGACAAAGAATATATGGAAAGCGTTTGGTGGGCGTTTAAGAACCTGTATGAAAAAGGCAAGATTAACGAAGGTGAAAAGGTACTGATGTACTGTACCCTGGACGCTACTCCGTTATCAAAAGCTGAAGTCACCATGGATGCTGGGGCATATCAGGATGTTACTGATCCAAGTGTGTATGTGAAGTTCAAGCTAAGGAATGGTTTGACGCTACTCGCATGGACAACAACGCCATGGACGTTACCGTCCAACACGGCGGTCGCGGTGAACAAAAATATTGTCTATGCCGAAGTCGAAGTTGGCGGTGAACACTTAATTATCGCTAAAGAACTTATACAAAAGGTTATGACCGACCAAAAGCACCAACAACTTGAATACCAAATTATTCGCGAACTGAAAGGCAAAGAATTAGTTGGCGAGTCGTACGAGCCACTTCTTGGAGAGGATAGGGGTGAGAACGCCCATAAGGTTTGGCATGCGGACTATGTGAGCGTGGAAGATGGAACGGGCATTGTGCACATCGCACCAACATACGGTGAAGAGGACTTCGTTATGGCAAAACAGAATAAAATCCCTGTCGTTCATACAATTGACGCCAACGGCGTATTTACCGAGAGTGATTGGAAGGGCCAAAACGTTTGGGAGGTTAACAAGCAAATCGCTAAAGATCTGCACGAGCGCGGTATCGTCTGGAAGATTGACTATATTCGCCACAGTTACCCGCACTGCCACCGTTGCGGTACGAAGCTTATGTACCGCGCGCACCCAAGCTGGTTCATGGATATCGACGAACAGCGCGAAAAGATGCTCGAGAAAAACGGCAACATCACCTGGTTCCCGGAGCACGTTAAAAACGGCCGCTTTGCAAAAACTATCGAACAGGCACCAGACTGGAATATTTCTCGCGATCGTTTCTGGGCGACAGCTATGCCTGTTTGGAAGGGGGTTGATGCTGACGGCAAAACGCACGTAAAAGTTGTCGGCAGCTACGCTGAACTAAAAGAACTGAGCGGTGTTGAATTGGATGATTATCACCGTCCATGGGTAGATGATATTACTTTTGCGATCGATGGTGTAACGTATTCGCGCATCGATAAGGTTATGGATAGTTGGTTCGAAGCTGGTAGTATGCCATTTGCGCAGTTCCATTATCCTTTTGAAAACAAGCAAAAGTTCGAAGCTAATTTCCCCGGTGACTTTATTGTCGAATATATAGGTCAGGTCCGTGCATGGTTCTACTACATGCATTCGATGAGCGTGGCTTTGTTTGGTGAAAATTCATTTAAAAATGTCATCGTCACTGGTAATGTCGCCGGCAACGATGGTCGCAAAATGAGCAAAAGCTACGGTAACTATACCGACCCGAACGTATTGATGGATCAGTACTCTGCCGACAGTCTACGGTTCTTACTGCTGCAAAGTCCGCTGCTTAACGGTGAAGATTTTGCATTACAAGATAAAGAAGTAGGGGATGTGGCGCGCAAGCTTTCGATGGTCTGGAATATGTACGACTTCTTTACGATGTATGCAGAGGTTGATGGTTGGGAATTTACAGGCGATCTGTCCGATCCGTCACAGAGCCTTGAAAACCCACTTGATCAATGGGTTGTGAGTCGAGTTCATCAGTTGACCACCGAAGTTGAAAAGCATCTTGATGCTTATGATATCCCTAATGCCGTCAAGCCAATCTTGCCATTCATCGAAGATGCGAGTAACTGGTATGTTCGTCGTAGTCGCCGCCGCTTCTGGAAGTCGGATGAAATCGAAGATAAGAATAACGCATACCGTACGTTGCACTATATTCTTGTTCAGCTATCTCAGGTACTAGCGCCATTTACGCCGTTCCTAGCCGAAGAGCTGTATCAAAAGTTGACTGGTGGCGAAAGTGTTCACCTACTAGATTGGCCAAAAACAGGGCATATCAACGAGTTGGTCGTTAAAGATATGGAGACAGTACGTGAATATGTTAACGAGGGGCTGAGTATTCGTGCTAAAGAGCGTCAGAAGGTGCGTCAGCCGCTTGCGAGCGTTACGATTCCAACGCTTGGTGAGTTTGTTAATTTCGAAGATATCCTGACTGAAGAGTTGAATGTTAAGCAGGTGATTAAGGGTGATATTTTGCAGCTTGATCTGGCTTTGACGCCAGAACTAAAGCGCGAAGGCTTAATGCGTGAAGTTGTCCGTCACATCCAAAGCGCACGCAAGGCGGCCGGCTTAAACGTCGACGACCGAATTAACGTCGGTCTATCTACCGAAGATGATGATTTACAAAAAGCGATTGCTGAATTTAGCGGTACGATTAGCGCAGAAGTTCTTGCTGATACGCTAAATAACGCCACGTACGATCATTACGAGACAGTAGTAAAGGTCGAGGGCGCTCGGCTAGATATTTCTTTGCAAAAAGCCTAGGGCTACAGTAGCGGAACGATAAATCCTCGCTAGTGCAAAAAAACTAGCGAGGATTTTCATTGCTATAAATAGGATTGTACCTTGCGGTGTTTCAGAGTATAAATATAGACATAAGCAGGAAAAACAAACATGCAGCCCATCATCGGTATCACAATGTGTTTCGACAATAGCAATTTAATTAAGCCGGACGTCGAATACAATTATGTACGCCGCGAATACGGCTTGGCGGTAGAACGGGCGGGTGGCCAGCCGATTTTCCTTGATCCAACTATTGACCCTATGGTCGCCGCGAAATTATGCGACGGCATTGTGATTAGTGGCGGCGAAGATATTGATCCAGCGCTGTATGGTCAACTTGTAGCGGGCGCAAAACAACAAGAGCCGCGCACTCGAACTGACTGGGAACGACAGCTGATTGACGCCTGTGACGAGTGGAGCCGGCCGATTTTGGGTATATGTTACGGCGAGCAGTTACTGAATGTTCACTACGGCGGCACATTGTACCAGGACATCGCGACTGATATCCATAGCCAAATCGACCATGGAACTAGCGGGGCGGCCGCCTATCATGAGATTGTTTTTGAGCAAGATTTCCTAGGGTATCATAACGGCGATCGCACGGTTGTCGCCGCACGTCATCATCAGGCTGTGCGCGATGTTGCCCCAGGATTTAGCGTTGTCGCCCGCTCAAAAGACGGCAGTATCGAGGCGATTGCCGGACGCGGGCATGTCGGCGTGCAATGGCATGCAGAATCCGACGATACCGCGCCAAAGATATATGGAGAGTTTGTAAAAGGCTGTATTAAGCGAATGCACCCAGCCCAGGCAGTTAAGATGTCGGCAAAGCCGAAGCGGATATCCCGCTTTTTGTCACGATTTAGCAAGTAATAGGTTGTTGTAGAAAAAGGTGAGTATATTGACTTTTTATAC
>CBIHME010000025.1:0-8662 GCA_966210965.1 uncultured bacterium | reverse complement strand
GTCAAAAAGAAATTTAACGAGTCGGAGTAATGTGGTTTTGGCTGTTGTTTTCGGTGGTCATCGTATTTGGATTTGTCGTATTTCGCGGCGCACCGTATGTCCCTAGTAGGCGACGACAACTGGCGGTCGCATTCGATGAGTTGTACTCACTTGATAATAGCGACCTGCTGATTGACATCGGATCCGGTGACGGCATCGTTCTGCGGGAGGCAGCGAAGCGCGGCGCACGCGCAATCGGATACGAATTAAACCCGATTCTCGTGGCGATATCGTGGGTGTTATCTCGCGGCCAACCGCGTATTGAGTCGAGATTGGCGGATTTTTGGTTCGTAAAGTTACCGCCAGAAACAACGGTTGTGTATGTATTTGGTGAATCTCGGGACATAAAAAAAATGGCACAAAAAGTACAGGATGAAGCGAATCGATTAAATAAGAAGTTATCGTTCATTAGCTATGGCTTTCAGGTGCCCGATACAGTAGCTCTGAAACAAATGGGCGCGTACTATCTCTACGAGGTTGCACCTTTACAGGTACCTAAAGCGTAAGTATAATACGTCACATGCAGAATACTCTTAAACGAAAAAACGAAGCTGGCGCAGTCAGCGGTTCATTAATTACGATTATCATTTTGGGAATCTTGTTCTTAGCTGCAGGTTCTGCGGCAATTTGGGCATACGCAAACTACAGCGAGCAAAAATCAAACGTTGATGGCAAGATTGATCTTGCTGTCGCGGAAGCGAAAAAAACTCAAGCGGAAGTTGAGGCTGAGAAGTTTGCTGAACGCGAAAAAGAACCGAATCGACAATTCGTTGGACCTGATGATTATGGTCGTTTGACATTTGATTATCCAAAAACATGGAGTGTTTATGTTGCGAAGGACGTGACTGAGGGCGGATCATATCTTGCGTATCTTAATCCCGTGACTGTACCGCCAGTCAGTGAAAAACAGCAGTTTAGTTTACGCGTCACCATAGAGCAGACTGATTACGATCAGGTACTCAAGGGCTATGATGCTCGTATCAAAAAGGGCGATTTACGAAGTGAAGGCTTTAGTGCTAACGGCAATAACGGTATTCGTTTTGACGGCAACTTCAGTAAAGATATTCGCGGGTCAGCAGTTATACTAAAAATTCGTGATAAAACAGTAACGGTTCGGACCGACGCGGACACGTTCAAGCCTGATTTTGAAAACATCATCAAGACGATTAATTTCAATCAATAGGCAGTCGAACATCCCCCTTGTTCATGCTAAACTAGAAGTAGTATGAAGGGGACCGAGGGTTACGACAGTGAGATGCAGGGCAGGACGCTTTTTGGCGACCTGCCTTTTTTGGTTACTGCCGCTCACGAGTTAAAGTCGCCACTGTCACTGGTGCGCCAGCTGGCATTAGGCCTGGAGTCGGGCGCGATTGATGAGTGTGAGCGCGAGCGCATACTGCGACAAATCGTGCTAACGAGTGAGCGCGCATTGCGTCTGACGACTGACTTGTCGCGGTCATCACGTCTCGAGGATAGTATGTTCGACTTACAGCCAATTAATCCTCAGCAGTTATGTGAAGAGGTGGCACACGAATTGTCGCCGCTCTATGCCGCACGAGGGCGTGAGATTCAGGTGGCACCTCATCATCGATCGATGCTTGTTGTGGCGAATCACGATCTGCTGCGACGAATTATGCTTAATTTTGGCGATAATGCGCTGCACTACACGGATTCGTCAGCGCCCGTTCAGCTGCGTGCGCGGGTACACGATCATGGTCGTCGTATTCGGCTTGGCGTGCGTGATTATGGTCCGGCCGTGCCGGTGGATACGTGGCAGCGCCTGCAGGATAGCCTGGGAAAGAACACCCAGGTACTGCATAGTCGGCCGCAAAGTAGCGGGCTGGGACTGTATGTGGCGGGGCAATTTGCCAGTGCAATGCACGGTCAAATTGGTGCGACACGACACCGCGACGGCGCGACATTTTACGTAGATATCGATGCTTCTACACAGTTGAGTTTGTTATGACGAAAACATCGTCCGTGCTGATTGTCGAAGATGATGACTGGCTTGCCGAGCAGCATGGCCGTACATTGCAGGTGGCGGGCTATACAGTTCACTTTGCGCCGCATGCCTTGGCGGCGATGGATGCACTTGATAGCAACAGGCCTGATGCAATTGTTTTAGATTTATTATTGGCAGGACCTAATGCTTTTACGTTACTACACGAACTACAATCGCATACCGATCTAGCGACTATTCCTGTGATTTTATGTACGAACAGTGCTGATCAGATAGCTAGCGAGGATATTGCGGCGTATGGGGTACGGATGGTTTTAGATAAATCGACAATGCATCCTGATGATGTGATTGCTGCGGTCAAAAAGGTATTGTTGTGACGGCGTTGCGAACGCGAGCAATCGTACTTCGCCGCACGAATTATGGCGAGGCCGACAGGATACTGCAAGTTCTTACGCCGGAGGGGAAGCGTAGTGTTATGGCGCGCGGAGTTCGTAAGGAAAAAAGTCGGCTTGCAGGCGGGATCGAGCTGTTTGCAATATGTGACGTGGTGATTACACAGGGTAAAGGCGACCTGGGTATTTTAACATCCGCTCGGTTAGTGCAATTTTATCGGCATATACTAGAAGATTACGATACGATGCAGTTTGCCTATGAGGTAGTCAAACAGGTAAGTAAAGCGAGTGAAATGGTCGACGAGCCGGAATGGTACGACGTTATGAGTGAAGTTTTGATGGGGCTGGATGCATTGTCGATATCGCGTCAGTTAATTCAGACATGGTTTTATCTGCGGTATGCTGCACTGCTTGGGCATGAACTTAGCTTGACGCATGATACGACGGGGCGACCACTGCGGCCAGATGTAAAGTATTTCTACGACGAAGGTGAGATGGGTCTGCGCGAGGCTCCTCAGGGAAATGTGACGGCGGACCATATCAAATTATTACGCTTGATTAATGCAAAATCTATTAAGGTATTGGCGCAGGTTGGTGGCTTAGAAGCGACCTTGCCGGACTGCTGGTCGGTCGCTCGGCAACACGCTGCCATTTAGGCTTATGAAGTGAATATCCCCGCCAAAGTCTATGACTGTGGCGGGGATTCATTGATGAGTGTCGTGTGTTATTTACAGCCGATTTCCTGTAGGTCCATCTCTGCCAGCGCAAGCCTTCTGAGATAGCCATCTTTGAGCGCGGGGCCTATCGAGGCGGACGATCGCTCGGTCCGGCAGCGAAGTGCATTGACGCGGTTTTGCGCGTACGGTTCTCTGAACTTTTCGATATCAGCGCACTCATATGCATGATTGAGATAGCGACGTACATGGCGTGGTGCGGAATGCGGCCGATGAATTTCGGTGGCAATGATGCAGAGTAGCCAATATTCAGCGCTGCGTTTCAGTTGCTCTTCGTATGCCTTCAAATCGATTAGGGCTTTGCCGACTTTGTCGTGATGAGCGGTCGGGTCGAGGCACATTTTTAACAGTGCATCGCAGGCGGGGCTTGGGACGGGGTGGTCTTCGGTTTTTTGCATCAATGAACTGTCCATCTTGTTTGACGTCTCCTGTCGATAGAGAATGAACGTGATAGCATTTATACATGTTTTTTCGATTGTTTACAATAGGAATATTTTCACATCTGTTATAATGGGATAATTATGGCAAATCAGCAGATCAAAAACGAACGAATGGAAGCAATTGTAAGTCTCGCGAAGCGACGTGGTTTTATTTACCAGGGAAGTGACGTCTACGGTGGACTTTCAGGGACGTGGGATTATGGTCCACTCGGCGTGACGCTCAAGCGTAATATTATGCAATTATGGTGGAAGATGTTCGTTGATTCTCGCGACGATATGTACGGCATTGATGCGGCGATTTTGATGAACCAAAAAGTATGGCAGGCGAGCGGTCATGTTGATACGTTTACTGATCCGTTATGTGAAGATACAATCAGTCATCGTCGCTTTCGCACTGATCATATTTTGAAGGATAATGGTATTAATCCAGATGGCTTAAAGATGGAGCAAATGGATGCGGCAATAGTAGAGCACGGGATCAAAAGCCCCGACGGTAATCCGCTCAGTCCATCTCGAACGTTCAATATGATGTTTACTACAATGGTCGGGCCCACTTCGAATATCCCAGAAGTTATGGTTAAGGATGTCGATGATGAGTTTGATCTCGCCGTAGAAGTAACAACTAGCTCAGAACTTATTGGTATTGGTGTCGATACCGTCGGCAGGCGTGCTGAACCAAAGTATGGTGCTATTGTCGATAATCCTAATAGGAGTTACCTTCGCCCAGAAACTGCCCAGGGTATTTTTACGAATTTCCGCAACGTTGTCGATGCATTCTATCCCGACCTGCCGTTCGGTATCGCTCAGCAGGGCAAGGCATTTCGTAACGAGATTAGCCCCCGCGATTTTGTGTTCCGCAGCCGAGAATTCGAACAAATGGAGATTGAATATTTTGTCCATCCTGAAAAGTGGGAAGAATCATTCGAGGCGCTGCTAAAAGATACGCATGACTTTCTTGACGCGCTTGGGTTACCGGCTGAAAATGTCCACGAACTAGACGTCCCCGAAAACGACCGCGCACACTACAGCAAGCGGACGATCGATATTGAATTTGATTTTCCTATCGGCCGCGAAGAGCTGATGGGTATTGCATACCGTACTGATTTTGATCTGTCGAATATCCAACGCGTCGCTGGTAAAAATATGGACTACAGCGTAAAGGGTACGAACGAAAAGTTTATTCCACATGTTATCGAACCGTCATTTGGCGTTGAGCGCGCATTGATGGCCGTACTGTCATCGGCATATAGCGAGGATGAGGTGAATGGCGAAAAGCGCATTGTTATGAAATTTCCAGAACATCTAGCACCAGTAAAATACTGTGTATCCCCACTACTAAAGAACAAGCCGGAACTTGTCACCAAAGCGCGTGAAGTATATGAACTGCTAAAGAAAAAGTATGGCAACGTCATGTGGGACGATAACGGCAATATTGGCAAGCGCTATCGTCGCCAAGACGAAATTGGCACACCGTATTGTGTTGTAATTGATTTCGATACGATCGAAAAGGATGGCTTGGTGTCGGTGCGAAACCGTGACACAACTGAACAAAAACGCGTATCGGTAGAAGAGCTTATCGCTTAGTCTTTGCTCTGACTTGCGGTTATATTGCAATTGTTACGTTAGGGGCGTACAATTTCTCAAATAAAGAGGAGATGTGTATGGCCGACCGAATCATTATGCCAAATCCAGCTGAAATTGCTATCCCTGTCGCTGAAGATTTGGCGTTTAATGGGCACCTAGAGGAATTCGAGCACAATGATTACGAGATACGTAGTATCGTCGAGCTTGAGCAGAAGGCAATCGACCTGCAGATGATCGACCAGCCGTATTTCGTGACATCAGGTAGATCTTTTTTGTTACCAGTTAGTTTTGATGGAGAGCGGGATATTGAAACTGTTCAGTTTCCTCAATTGAACTTTGAAGGAACGTTTGTTACCTATAGTACAGTGCGCATCGGCCGCTTAATGGGCCGGGGCGCTATTCGGTCACTCTGCCTCGCTTTTGATAAAGTGACGCTTCTACCATACTTCGATACAATTCCAGATGACCAGCTACTGCACGTACCTGCGTACGCTGTATTTGATATCGATAAAGTAGAGCGATAGCGTTCGCAGAATGTGAAAAATCCACCGGATTAGCGGTGGATTGATTTTTTCGGATCTTGCCGCCCATCACCCTAAAAGATGGGGGAGGGCGGCAAGGTCACGAACGGACACTAGGCGTTCACGAGCTCCTTTTGGAGAGCTTCCTGAAGGTCTTTCTCGATTGCAGCAAGCCGAAGGACGTGGATGAAGGCGACGCCGGCTCCGATGTACTTGAGCTTGCCCGTAGCATCCTCGGTGTAAATGATTGGCGCTGACGTGTCGCCGCGACTGACTGCCATTTCACGAAACTTTTGGTGGGTTTCGTTGCTTGGATCGATCACGACCTTTATCGCTTTCAAGCCTTTCTTTGCAAGGTTCTCAAGGACGATCTCACATTGTCCGCAGACCTTAGCACCAAGAAGGTAGATCGTTTGAATCTGGGGAATAACTGCTGCTTCAGGCATGATAAGCCCTCCTGTGAATGTATCCGTGTGTTTTTTGTCCATAAGTGACAATCCTACCGCCATCAGGCCATAGAACGTACCCTCACTTTGAATCTGTATACCATTAAACCGTATTGCCAGATGCGAGGCAAGGGAATTGTGCGTCAAATTGTAGTGTTTTTATCAATTTGGCCAACAATGATGGCTATGAAGAATTGGACGTTTTTGCCAGTTCGCGTGATAATAGGAGTGTAAGAAGCAAAGAAGGAGGTGTATATGGGATTCATGGATGGGCTAAAGAAGATAATACAGGGCAAACCAGTGTTTGAAGATCCTAACTCGCCAGTGTCGAACGAGTCCGTCTCGGCTAGGGATCAATTTGACTCGCAGGTGGCGACGCCGACGAATCCACCTCCGGCGCAAGTGCTCGCTCCTCAGCAGACGAAAGTAATACCGACATTTGATTTGCGTCATTGTGAAACACACGTCGATGGTGAGGTGATAACGGTGACGATATGGGTAACGAACACATCAACGGTTGATATAGAGATTGATAAGTGTGTCATTCTTGATCGAAAAACCGAAATCGACCGCAGGCTTAGTCCGGGGCAGGCGCACGAGATAATTTTGTATAAAGGCCCAGTGCCGGCAACGGATCGTGCACATAAAGCAAACATTTTTTACAAATCGATACGAGAGAACGAATATTATCGTGCCGACTTTGTTGTTGAGTATAACCGCGAGCAAGATGGCGCGTATACGGTGGAGGATTTACACCCCGAGCATTACGCCATCAAGGAGTTATCATAGGGTCTATGCCGCGTATCGAATTGATTGCTGCTCGCGAATAGGTAGTAAAATCTCTGATTCAAAGGTGCGTCTATCATCGGTTAGTGCGGCCATGCGAAAACTAGATACGCCAACTGCAGCCAGGTAGCGTCCACCTAGTCTGCAGGCGGTGACTGCGGCATATTCATGCTTCATTGCGTAAATTGCGGCAGCGGTCCATCCTTGGATTAATTGTGCAGGTCGTGAAATATGATACGTTTGCTCGCTCGTTAGGGTGTCATTTCGCACCAGAACTGCCTGTGAAACAATGCGGTCATCGGGGTCGGAGCTGCCGCTAGCGTATTCGCCTAGGACATGTGTCTGGTTGTAATTTTCCCATACGCGCTTTTTCAGCTCGTAGGACAGTCCATGATAGCCGTGTTTATCAAGGCCGCGCGCAATAAAATACGTCGTCCACGGCCACGAGCTGCCATTATGATAGCGTGCATCGCCATAGCGGGCCGAATCTGCCGATAGCGTGCGGATGCCGCTAGGGCAGAGCATTTCGTCCGAGAAAAGATTACGAATGACCGCTTCTCGTTTAAAGGTAATTTCTGTATTTAAGTCTGCATCCTCTACGGGATCAAGGATGCCCGACTGTAATAAGTGACCCATGTCTGAGGAGCGAATTTCAAGCGTCCGTAACCGACCGGTCGAATCGCGATCGGTGCCGCGCGCAAAATAACCGCCAAAATGCTTACTGTCATCCACCCAGAATTCCTTGAGGATGACCGCGCGCAATCGGGCGGCTCGCTCGCGTAATGCGGCCGCATCTTTGAATCGACCGATTTTTTCGTAGATATCTGCACCACCCAGTAGTGCATCATATGTCTCAGCTTGCAGCTCGACTGCAGCGACACCGTAGCCGAGCTCGTTTTGGTATTGGGCCCAACTGCCATCTTTGTGATGGAATGATTCGGGCGAGTCAGCCCAGGTTTGGTTGGCGTGATGCAGGGGGTTCCTATCGAGGTTTTCGACGAGACCCTCGGGGTTTCTGTTCATGCGCCCTGTGATCCATGCGATATTCTGATCGAGGCCGTAGAGAATGGTATGGGGTATTTTATCGCGGCCAATGTAGCGCTCTTTTAAGTAATCTACGCCGTAGTCAGGATGATTAACGAGACGATGGATTGCAAGAATGTTCTTGCCTGTAGTGTCTGTGGCGCCGTAGTACGGAAAGCCCCAGTTTTTTCGCTCTCGCAGTTCGATGGCCGTAGGGTGATCGGGGCTTAGGATTTCATGGGCAATTTTGCCCTTTTCTTGCTCGTCAAAAGGCCCATCCATGGGGTTGTCGTAATTATCAATCGTGCCCATATATTCTAGGGAGAGCTTGATTGCTTCATGGGTTAGAAGCGGATGATACGGCAAGAGAAACTCTGCAATGACATGGTCATCGCGGTGAAACTTGTGATTGAATTTGTCTAAGAATTTGTTGTTTCTGTCTTGTGGGCGAGTGTAGGCGGCATTACTTGAGCCGTTTGTGCCAATGTCTTTAGATCGGTGCACACCCGTAAGGTTTATCATCGCCTCGATTGCGGATAAATGCCTGTCGGGCAGATTTATTTCTACGGTCGGCGCTTCTAATAAGGTTTCATCTGGCAAAATGCGGATGCCTTGAGGAATTTCAGGACTTGTATCCATCTGTCGCTGTTTCATGGTTCAGGTATAATCCTCGCCGACCTAGATGTCAACTAGGCGAGCGACCGATCGGATGAAATCTAGGCCGCGCGATGCTGAGC
>CBIHME010000024.1:0-8802 GCA_966210965.1 uncultured bacterium | reverse complement strand
AACGTAAAACCCTGATTAATATGAAAAAGCTCGTGGAATACTACTGCCCGCAGGTTCCGCAGTTGACTAGCAGTGTCGGAAAAGTTTCTTGCAACGGCGATGTTTAACTGACGGGGTGATTCAGCGAATCCGCCAACCCCCGATTGTTCTTCGGCACCATCTTCCGTAAACTTTACGGTTAATTTGTCCGGCAATCCCACAAGCAGCTTGGCCGCTTCACCGTATGCTTTACGGATAGTGGGGACATACGCGGCTTCAAATGTTTCATCGTAAAATTCTATATGTATCATAATTGTTCCGTAATTAAACTGCTTAACGCTACCTAATTATATTGTCAAAGTTGTATTAATATAGCAAACAATCAGTTCTGTACGAAAACAAAAGCCCCGCATCACTGCGGAGCAATTGCTCAACGAAGTAATGCGGGGTAGCTAGCCTTCGATACCATTGCCTGAAGTTCGAGGGGTGTAGAATGCGGATGTTACGCGTTCGGCTGCCAGTTCAACAGAAGTCATGCTTCTTTCTACGCGCTGCGCCTTTTCTCTCCACAATGCGGTCGTTTCTTTCATGATTTTTGAAAGAATACCGAGAATCTCGAGACTGATGTGCGTTGCCCAGTGTGCTCTATGAGAGAAAAAATCCGCCATCGTATCAACGCTCAGCTGCGAGACGGAGTAGACGCCGTTCCTGTCAGTAACAAGCAGCCACAGTACCGCAGTTCGAGTGCACGCCAGGTATAAATAATCCTGTCCTGTCGGAACGGATGAGCTGACGTCGTAGTGATGAATTGTCGTAAGAATTTCTCGTGCTCTTACGGAGTGTAGCAGTGAGTCGTTTGTTACCGGCGATTCTTTCATTGCCCACATAAGTCTGTAGTTCTCATGCGCTTCGGGCGGGCGGTTACCAATAACATCCGCAAGCACACCAGCGCTCATGAGATTCTCGCCAATATTAAAAAGCAGTAACGCAAGTTCCCTATCATTCGGCGGCGGCATTGTCGTGCCGTCTCCGGTTAAAAAAGCAAGCATCATTGAAGCTTGGTCATTGAACGTATCCACGATGACTCCTAATTTTGAGGTGCGTATTCATCAAGACGTGTCTATCTGAATCAGTAGCGGCTCTACTGTATATTTGATTATCGTTCTATAACTGATTAATGCAAGCATAACCGTTACTGTCTAATGTGGGGCTTAGACGCTATTAACCGTTCTATCTGGCGTAAGATATCGCGACTACAGTACGTACGATCACTATGTGACAAGCCCTGCCGCTAAAGTATTTTCGCATGCCAAGCGAAGGTTGCCGTACTACTAGCGCCCGGACTAACGTCAACATTTATAGTGAAATTCGTAGCATCAATTGTATTCACCCAGAATTTAGTTGCCGAACCTATGCTATTGGTTGGTGATATCACGATATCTTTGGCAGCTGGCGTGACGGACAAGCCGTGTGCTACCACTACAGTGGTGGGCCCGCCAGAAATAACGGTGGCTGTGCCAGAATTCTCTGTCAGCCAACCAGTGTTAATAAGGACTAATGGCTTATTGGTGCTCGATCCGTTATTGTTGACCGCCATCGTGCCCCAGTGACTTGCAGGCCCAAAGCTGTTACTCGCTACATTGGTGTGCTGCGAGGCGCCGTTTGACAGGTTGACTGCATAACGAGGTTTGTTTGCCGACAGACCGGCGTTGTACAAGAAATTACACCCGGTTACGACGACACGTGATATGGCGTTGCTACTAAGGCCCGTTAATATCAAGTGATCATATGTGTTATTCGTAAACGTCCCATTGGTATTGAAAATGCATCCCGTAATACTGACATCAGAGAAACCAGTAGTCGCTGAATCGAGGATGAGGCCGTGGTGAGCATTTTGCTGAAAACGACAACCGACAAAGCGACTGCGAGAACCGGCGTTATTTAGATAGGCGCCGTAGCGCGTGTTCGACGCAAACGCGCTAGATGTTGCGGTGATACTTGACTGAGTGGTCAGCAATCCGTCTTGATTCTGCATAAAGACACAGTTGGTAATCATGTTATCAGCCGCATCGCTGTCAAAATATATACCAGCCGCTGTATTATAGCCGCTATCGGAAGCGATAAATTTATTGCGCTCAGCCGGCCATCCACCGTAACCTTGCACACGTATACCATTACCCGTGCAATTATTGACAGTCACGTTATGTATCTGACCTTTCACTGATCGGAATAAAATACCGTCGACATTCGTTCCGATTGAGTCACCGTCAATGGCAAGATCCTGTATCTTCACCCCATAGACTGTTCTGTCGTTTGCCGTCCGTTGTACTCGAATAACTGATCCAGTAACGCCAGCAGCCGCTTCAATGCGAGAGCCGGTGCCTACTTGGGTTGCACCGATTCGGTTTCCAGCTCCAGCGCCGATAAGTGTGGTGTTATCCTGAGTAATGATAAGCGTCGCTGATATTTCGTACTGACCTGGTGGCAGATACACTACTCCGCCTGTGCTAGGTACGGCATCAAGCGCCGCTTGGATGGCCGCGGTATCATCGGTCGATCCATTCCCGCGTGCATTATACGGTGCTTCTTTTACGTTGATATAATAGCCTGCTGGCTCGTCGAATGCATTGGCATTGCCACGAATATATGCAGGTAAAGAGGTTGAACCGTTATTATTAACTGGCGCCGTAGCGATTTGCACAGTACCTATATTAAATTGCGGACTTGCAGCAAATGAATTGCTGACGATAACCGTTCCTTGTGCGCATGAACCGCTTAGATTAATGCCATAGCGGCATTTATTTGGACTGACCGAACTTTTGTGGCTGAATACATTGCCAACTATCATCGTGCGCGCTACGCCGTTGCTAAATGGTCCTTGAATGATGATGTGATCGTAGGTGTTATCTATTGAATCGCCATTTGTTGAGAACCCATTGCCGGTAATCTGAATGTCAGAGTATCCGCCGTTGGTGGAGTCGATATTTACCCCGTGCTGCCCTGCGCCTTCGATCTTGCAGTTTGCGATCTTTGTCCGACTTCCTCCACCGTCAAAGAAAATGTTATATCGTGCAGCGTTGTAAGTGTGGCATCCCGTAATCTGCTGTGACGCACCTTTAATCACGATATTATCATTATTGTTATAGAGCGTGCAGTGCACCAGGTGGTCGTCCGCAGCGTCAGAATCAAATAAAATTCCCGCTGCTGCATTATCGCCCATTTGGCAAAAGGCCACCTCGGTGTCGTACGTATCCCAGCCGCTAGGTGAAGGATAGCCTAATACGCGTATGCCATTGCCGCTGCATCGGTGTACGTGGACGCGATTGATATGTCCTCTATTAGAGCGAAACAGTATGCCGTCTATCGCTGTGCCAAGTGTTGCGCCATCGACAGTGAAGTCCCTCAGTAACACTCCATACACTGGTCTGTCGTTTGCGGCGCGCTGTACTAAGATTATAGCCGTGCTAATACTTCCTGTAGCCTGTAATTTTGTGCTGACACCTGTCTGTGTTGCACCTGTTCGCTGACCCGCGCCAGCACCTTCAATTTGCGCATTGTCATTTTGTACCAAGATGCTTGAAGTGATGTTAAACGTACCCTCGGTCAATACTAATTTGCCGCCATTTGCCGGTAATGCCGCCAGTGCGGCGTTTATTTCTACCTCGTCACTAACGCCATCGCATACGTAATCGGCACCATTCTTACTAGCTATCGTCGCATCGCTTGCGGCTACAACAAGAGTCGCAGACCTATAGCTAGCCATCGTTGGTAACTGCGACGAAACCACTCGGCCACCACTATCTAGTGTGGCAACGCCATTTGCGATTGCTTTTTCAGAAGCTGGTATGTATGACTGCGAAAGTTTTGCCGGAGAGATCGATCCGTTACCGATAGAGTTGCTGACCGCAGATGATTGCAGTGTACCGTCGGCATTATGTGCCTGATATAAAAAGTCATTAAGGATATCGCCCCAGTTTCCACTATCGCCACCTGGCGTTGGTAATCTAGACATATTTTCCATTCCCCATATGCTTATATTGCACGTAGTGTAACACACCCGCCTATATACGCAAAATGTTCACAATCGATCTATTCCGATCTTTGCGCAAGGTACTGCAGGTTCCATTCATTTGACGATCGGGTAAATAAACTGACGGATGCGTTTGGCGTTTCGGTCTCGTAGGTTTGCTTGTGCGGCCAGTTATGAATAGTCGAGGCAAGGCAGCGTATAGCAACTCCGTGCGTAAAAATAACGCCGGTGACCATTTCGTCATTGTTTGCGTGACGATCTGCGATCGTAGAGATTGCATCCAACATACGATTTCCGACTTCGTTCATCGATTCGCCGCCATCAGATTTAAAATCTTTGCCTAGTAATTCAATTTCGTCAAGCACTTGCGTGGTGTATGTATCCTTGCGGTTACGCCCGACCCACCGCCCCTGATCTAGTTCTTGCAGGTTGTCATCGACGGTAGGCTGTCTATCTATGCCCATCTCTGCTAAAGCGTAATGAGCAGTCGACAAGGTGCGAACGGCTGGTGATGAATAGATAAAGTCTGGACGAATATCATTAGCGAACAGATAACGACCCAGCTGCTTCGCTTGTCGTATACCTTTTTCTGTTAACGGGGTTTCGTTACTTCGCCCACCTATCAGATGGCTGCCGCTTGCATTGGCGGCCGATTCCGCATGACGAATAATGTAAAGGTCGATTTTGGGTGCTGTCATAGCATAACTATAGCAAATAAATATAATTACTGCGGGGCTACAGCCCATCCGCCTTAGTCCAGTCGGTTGCCAAGTCAAAACCGTACGGATGCCGTATTGCAAAGCCGCCGGTGTCATAGACCTTACCCGGTCCCATGCTAGTATCGACTACCGTGCATCGTGGATAGGCGGCAAAGTTTGCCGCTACAAGCACATACCCGTCTTGATCGATTTTTGCGCCATCAGAGCGAATAGTATATGCGCCTGCCGTTCCGCAGCTTTTTATTACTATATTCATTGGTAAATCGTAATATGTCTCTCGATGTGCAACGCCGTCGGCATCGACATACACGTGTGCTCCCTTTGAGCTCGTTAAGGCGTTTGGCTTTGGTTGAAAGCTAATGCGTTGCGGTGTTTCTACTTCGGCACGCGACACCGTCAGGTTGATATGCGCGCCGTTCATATTCAAGTCACTTTGCGTGAACATCGTTATGTCTTTGGGTCCAAGCGTGGCCAGTCCGGCCTCTTCTAGTATTTTGTTTGGTGACTGGGATGATGTCATTATTGTTTGGCGTATCGCACCATCGGTAACCGCGACTGGGCGTGATCGATAGATGATGATATCGACGTACGACTGCGTAAGACTCGTTTCGACTACTGGATCGACGATATCATGAGGATCAAGTGTAATTGCGGCGGATCTTAAGGCTTCGTATACCGTATTAGCTGAAGTCAAGATAGAGCGCTCGGCACCGCGGTCATAAAATGTGATCAACCGCTCAGGTTGCGAAGGTGTTAGTGACTTCACAATTCCATACATCATTATTAGGAGCGCGAGTAGAATGGCGCCGCCCATCAATAGTAATCGTTTTGTTATCATTCGCTGCATTTGCTTTTTCACTATCTTATTCATACCCCAAGCCACTTAATCATATGCGCTTATAAAGCGACTTAACAGTGATCCCCTCGCAGTACCGCACCGCCTTCACCGGCGCACACGCCACACTCGGGCGACATCGCATGACACCCGCTCCTTATTGCACTTTCACTTCGATCAGGATGCGAATAATTTTCGACATATTTATACAGCTTGCCGTCGACGAAAATGACCTTTGAGGTAGTAAGCAATAGGAATGCACCAAGTAGCAGCAGGCATATTACACCGATCACAGATACTGTAAGTATTTTTTGTATTTTCCTCATATGTAAGGTCATTCCTGTTACGTTTAGCATTTGAATTTAGTATAGCAAACAAAAACCTCCATAATTCTTTTACTTTCAGTGTCCTTACACCTAAGGATCTAGTGCTTTGGCGGATCGGGCGGGCGCTCTACATTTATATCTGTAACTATATAAAAAAGTTTTTGATCGTAGATTATACCGTTCTATTTACGCTCAATTCGTGTGGCCGTATTTAGTAGGATCGAAATGACTCTTCTGCCCGTCCGGCACCGCTACCTCTAAAACTGCGTATTTTCTAAAAGAATTATCAGGCTTTAGGATAAGCGCAGATCTGAGTGATTCAATACTGTCATGATGTTCGTACGCAATGGCAGATAACCCGGTTGGTGTACGCTCAGAATGTATGGCTATCCACTGAATGGGTCGTATGGATTTATGAAGGAATGAAGCGACGATACCATTTGGTAGTTTAGATAATTCGCCTACGTAATCAGTCTCTACTACGATGTAGTATGTGTCATTTACGAGACAAAGATAATAGGCCTCGTTCGGATTTTCACTTCGAGCTTTTTCAACAGAATGTACGTCGTACTTAGTAGTACCCTCGAGATAATGGCTGAGTATTGAAACGGTGGAATCGAACATGTATGTAGTATAGAGTACTTATTGAAAAGGAGCCAGATTAAAGACATGGCTCAGGTCTCGATTGTTACTCCAAGTCAACTACGGGAATGGTCTCGCCTGGTCGGCGTTTGTACACAAGCTTTCCATCTTTAATGACGGCGTGACCATGCCTTTCATCATCCATACCCACCGCAATCGGTTTATAGAAAATTTCCAGTTCACCATCACCTCGTCTTCGAGAAAGCAATGGCAAGCCATCGAACGTTCCACTTTTCATGGAGTAACTCGAACGTCCGTATCCCCCAGTGGCGCTCCCTCGGCTGTACGACGATTGACCTTGCCGATTCAATCGCCGGAAGTATCTTTGGTTGCAGGATTGACAGGTGCATGAAGCGTCCCGTTCACATAACATTACAAACACATCCTTCAAGATGCAATATGTAGTCGTCGAAACTACGCGTGCGAAAGGCAGATAACGTCCCTTCTCGCTAGACATTAATCCAACTAAACCAAAAAAAATATAACACGGAATAAATCAAAAATTAATTGCAATACGATAAATTAACGATAAGCTATACGTTCTAATATTTATTGAGCTTTCGACAATCCACTTGCTTCAAAAAACGCAAAGCTAAACGGACTGACGACTTTTTAATCAAAAATCCAATTATCGATTTCTTGCGAATATGTTAAGAACAGCTAAAGGGCATCGTTCAATGCATTAGTCAGTAATTCTCGGTCGGCCTCAGGTATCGGGTCATTCTGGTAAGTTTTTGGAAGCTCAGGTAGTGTAATAGGTTTGCCCCAAGATTCGGTCTTGTTACGGCCATAAATGTGAATATGAAAAAATGGCGTTGCGCCGGGCAATAAACCCCAGTTACCATTTGCTTGCAAGTTTAGCCATGGAGCCAAGTTTAATTTATTAATCACTTTGCTAACCTTTGATGCTAGTTTGAATGCTTCACCCGACAATTCGACGTCTTCCCATGCGGTCACAATATCAGCTTTGGGTGCAACAATGACATGAAGCCCTTCGGAATATTGGATGTGTGGATTAAAAGGAGTTTTCACTAAAAATGTGTCATTCTCCCAAAGGAGGTAGTTATTGCCAATCATGGTTGTATTATAGCAAATATAAAATGTGTCTATTGCTTCATGTATAATGACAAATAATGTTTGAGTATTTTGGGTTAATTCTTGTGATATTGAGCTGGATAGGCGGCTATCTCCTCATCTCCAAGTTTTATGATAAAAGTCTACCTACTATCAGCAAGCATGCCGCAAGCCACCGAACAGCCTCCTGGCTTTTTGCTGCCATACTCATACTTTTAGGTGCGGCATTCTATTGGTGGCTCATTAAATGGTTTACGCCTCGCTTGGGACTATCAGTTATATTTTCATCTATTCTCTCCGTGACTATTATTTGTCAGTTCATCGCAGCTCTCGCACCGGATGTGAATGGGTGGCGTGGGATAGCTCATCGTTGGAGCGCCTGGCTGATGGCTGTATTGTACTTGCCGCTTAGCGCGCTAATCATCCTCTCCCCCCAGCTGACGCTGCAGATGCAAATAATTTGCAGCCTTCTGCTCGCGTATATGTTTGTAGGATTCTTACTGGTTGCAGTAATGGGTAAAGCAAAGTCAAAGTACCTGCCGCTACAAGCATCATACATTGTCTCATTTCAGCTTATTATTTTAGTCGCAGCCTACATGTCATAACAAAAAGACTTCATAGAGATCTTTTTGTCATTGTACTTTTGCTTGGCAGCCTCTCATGGAAGGGTTTCGAAGCTATTATGCCGACAGTTCAAAGGTTAACGCATTGTGATCGGATAAGTTCTCGCCAATGCTAAAGGAAGTAAACTCGAAATCACGAGGTACGAGAATATAGTCCAGGGTTGCCTTTTCGGATGGGAATGAGACATATTGGTAAAAGTCTGTCGAAACGCGATAATCATCCGAATATAGACTACTGACTGTCTGAATGTCGAAAATGTTAAAGTCTCCCAAAATGACACTAGTCTCATCACGACCTTTAGTGATTTTAAGCGTCTCTTCTAGCTGTTCATCTGAATAGTCATTGTTAGAGAAATGAACATTCGTGAAGTTGACCGTCTGACCATCCACCGATATACTCACCTTTTGAATAATACGAGTATGCTTGTCGTCCGCCCGTTTCTTGAGGACAATGATCTCACTATCGCTAATTGGATATTTACTAAGTACCGCCAGCCCCTCGCGCGATTCACTACCTCCTGATTCAAAAATCCGACTCACGCTTGCCTGACTGTACGGGTATGGAGTTGAGAGT
>CBIHME010000023.1:0-8864 GCA_966210965.1 uncultured bacterium | reverse complement strand
GCTTTGAATGTAGCATTTAAAACAGGGGTGAATAAATTTTACAATATTTTTACATATTTATCAATGAATCGCTATCGGATTAGCTCGGAGATAGGGTCTCATTGCTCGCATCTATCAGGTCAATCTCGCTGCGTACGCATCTTTTATGTAGTGTAACTATTGGCTAAAAGAGCCCTCTTAAAGTGATTGCTTTCACTGTTATTTTACGAGTAATCGGCTATACTGATGCTACATAACGAACGGAGGGTATATGATTACATTGCAAAGAAGTGGTCGCTATAAACTCATTGAAACAAAAGCTAACAATAAAGTCTTGTATTTGGATAACGATGTGTACGCTTGGGTTGAGCCAGTAAAGATCGGCGAGATACTCGTTTACTCGCACCAGGTGCACAAGACAGATTGCATACTCAGTATGGGTGAATATAAATTATATTCCGTCAAAGCAGAGCCGGATTTATCCGATCACCTTCATCTTGAACTTGATGTTGGCGAGGGTCGCTGGCAAGGCTATCTTTTACTCACGGGCCTGCCCGACGATCATCATAAACGAGCCAGAATCATCCCGACGCGCGAAACGATTACCGACGATCCGCAATACGACCAATCAATACAAACACACGAAGGAAAATAATATCATTATGACTCCCCTAGCGCAGAGAATCTACGAGAAGACAAATGTATTAATTAGACAAAAGGACGACCTCCATTCGCAAATAAATAGAATTAAGCAATCGATTGACCAGGATAAAAAGTCGATTCGTACGACCGAGCTCAAGATCGTAGCTGACGGGGCTATGGCGCATGCTGATGGTGTTCCGGATTTGCGACTTGCCGGTGAGATTCGCGACCTAGGAAAGCATAGAAAAGTCTTGCATGACGACGAGCGGCTGTTGAAAGATTTGACTGTTAAGTACAATGACTTGATTAAAGCAATAGACGACCATCATTTTTGGATGTACCGAGCCGACACGAATGATCTTGCGAAGCAGCAAGAGGCGGAGCGAAAGATTTTTGGATAATTTCTTGCGAATGCTTCCTGTTAGTTGACACTACTAGAGACCTGGCGCCATGTTATCGAACCAATTGCCAGATTGCAGTTCGGTGTCCAGTTGTTGTCGGCGCCGGATGTATACGTACTGACGCCTTTTTCGGATGACCAGTAGTGTACTGTCGTGCCAGCACCGGCGCTGTAGGCTGGCACACCTGGCGCATTCATACTGATGACCGCATAGGCGGTGGCGTTAGCACAAAACAGATATGTGTGGGTCGCTGGACTGCGAGTACCGTCCCATAGGCTTGCCTTTTGGAGAATCTCTTTAACGCCCGCATCAGAGGCTGGATATGCGCCATTGTCAGCATTATACATACCCGCCATCTTTCCTAGGTTTGCGAGGTTACTTTGAAGGCTGGCGATACTCGATCGCTGTTTAACGCCGTTGTATGCAACGATCGTAATTGCCGCTAAAATACCGATGACCACAATCACAATAAGTAATTCGACGATAGTAAAACCAGATCGTTGTTTCGCTTCCGCATCCATATGTTATTTAATCCAGCTAGCCCAGCTCGGTGGAACGGATGCACTATTAAATCCTGATGCGGCGCCAGTGTTTGATGCGCTGTAGACCGTCAGCTGATCGCATGTCGACGCTCCCCATACTGCTACACTGGCGTCTTTGATGGTACCGTCTACGACGAATGTTTCCTTGCCGGATTTTGATACAGCCCCGATGGCGTAGTGCAAGTTGTCGGACGTTCGGCAGTAATACAAATTGTTTCTAGATGGTTCGTATGAATCTTTTGCTACGGATAGCTTATTGGTATTTGCCAGTTCAGTTGTCGTTGGGTAAGTCGTTGTCGACGATGTGGCTTTAATCGTCTCGAGTTGCTTGGCAATATTCACTAAATCACTCCTGATCGCTGTGTCATTCGCCCTGTCCTGTATGCCATTAAACGCAACGATGGAGATGGCTGCCAGAATACCGATAACGACGATGACGATAAGCAGTTCTACTATTGTAAAGCCAGGTTGTTGTTTTTGTCTTGCCCACATATTGCTTGTAGTATAGCATTATTTCGCGTCAGGGACGAGCATCGCGATGGGGCTTGATGAGTCGTCTCTCGTGAGCTGGTACTCGCCCGTGATCCGCGTAAGTTCCTTGCTCTGATCGTAAGGATCGGGATAATCAGTCGTCACTAGTGTTAGATGATTTCTTGTCGTGGACGTGAAAATATCTAATGCAGTATCGGGAGCTATAGAGATGGGCGAAACAACTCTTTAATAAGCGCCATATCCTTTAGGGGCGAGAATGTCTGCAGTATAGCCTGTGGGATGGTGATGTCGCTGTTCGTATTAAGTCTATTTATCAAGAAGCGGACAGTTTATGACATGTCCGGGTCGTGATGCTTAGTAGAGACCAGTGATGTGTTCGTGAAGGCCATTGCCGTTCATTGTGTCGAAGGGATTATTGACGATGCCTTGGCCGTGTTCACTTTGAGGAGCCGTCAGAATACAATATTCTAGTCGAACGGACTATGCGTTGCTCGAACATGTCCGTGGCCGTTCCCACCAGGGACGAAGGCGCCACCGTATATACTCAGCCGAGACTAGTGATCAGTGAATCCCCAGAGTGTTCTCCACTGGAAAAGTTGTGTACTCAGCTCATCACTTAATCGCATCTGCTCAGCAGCCGCAGCTTTTAGTGCGGGTTCGGTCGCCTTCTCTGCTGCTACGCGAGACATTGCCGTTTCATTCAACCTAAACACTTGTAGATAATTTAAGTAACGCCAGTCAAACTCCCTCCCCTCAGGCACAAGCAGTAGTTCATCTGCCATTTGATCGGGAGTCATGCCGTGTCCAGTTTTTTTGGCAGGAGTAGGTTGTCGCTCGGCGTTTGCTATCGCGGAATTATTTGCGTCCTTTTTGATCCGATCTATTTGTCGAGCAAAATTATTTGACTGCTCTTTATAAACAACGTAGCCGCTTGTCACTCCACCAACTACGAAGGCGCCAATTACGAGCAAAGAGATTTGCAGCTTACTCACTACAACCCCCACTCTGTCTGCCATTGTTTCATCTGTGTAATCTCCGCTTCTTGGGCTGTAATAACTGCGCTTGCAAGGCTCTTAAGCTCTTGATGCGAGGCATTAGCGTCGGCATATTTTGACATATCGACCGCTTGTTGATGATGTTCGATCATTAGTTCAAGGAACTTCTTGTCAAACTCGACACCTTCTAATCCCGTCAACTCTTCGCCCATCATCATCATGTCACCAGACATTTCATTCCCCATGCCAGCATGACTGCCATGACCTCCCATCGTGCGTTCGTAGCCCCATTCTTGCTGCCAGGTCTGCATCTTCATGAGTTCCTGTGATTGTGTCTGCATGATCGTTTGCGCAAGCTGAATCAACTCAGACCGCTTGGTACCCGCACTAACCATTTCTGACATATTTAACGCCCCTTCATGATGGGCTAGCATGTCGGCTATGTATGCTTCGTCGTATGCCTCTCCCGTTAATTTAGCAAACTTGCTATCGTCATCTGCTATGGCGGCGGCACCCGAGGTGGCCTCACTCTGCGTATTTGTTTGTTGTCGATTCTTTTCCGCTGTTTGCCTGTCGGTGATAAAATACCAAGCGCCAATACCAGCAATTAGTAAAGTTGCAACGGCAATAAGTATAATTTTAAGATTATGTTTCATAAGGTCCTTTCAATGTATTAGTTCAGTACTATAAGAAAGAAAGAACTACAGACCGGATGAATAATGACCGCTTAGTAAGGTGATATCAGGTGGTAGCCAACTGCTCTGACGCCATAGCGTGCCGTCTTGTAGCAATCCGACGCCCATCATTTCGACGGCAACGGCATTGAAGTATAGGGGCTTTGATATGGGCATATCATCTTGATCCTTCAACTCGGAGGGGTGATTTTTCCGTTTATCGACAGTAGCTTGACATACTAACTGACAGCTTGAATCCGACACATGGTGTGAGTGTGATGGCGAGTGAGACGATAAGCTACGCGCAACCGGAGAATAGATGTGAACCATGACCAGCATCGCAACTGATAAAAAGATACCGATACGGATAAAATATCGTTTAATCATTATTCTTATTATACTATCTTTAATCAATGAAGCAATCATGGCTTCATCTGTATAATGAGTTGATTAGTTTAGAATCCTATCTTAGAAAAAACGCCACACTAGGTGACGTTCTTTCTATGGTGATCCCATGGAGAATCGAACTCCAATTGCCAGGATGAGAACCTGGTGTCCTAACCGTTAGACGATGGGACCAAATTCTGAGCGAAATGAAGTGAAAATGTGTTTACATATTTTCAACCATTTCCGAAGAATTTGTGTCACATATCGCAGATATGAGACCAATGGTTGTATGTATCTGAATCGATTCAAATCCTCAACCACAATACCAAAAACCCCTTTTATTGTCCAGTGGCTGACTGGTAACTACGGATCAAGTTTCTCGATGACAGAAAGCAGTTTCTTTGGCGTAATGTCCGCTTTAATAAGATACGCATCGACATTCGATTGCATGGCTATGCGCGATTCTTCGTCCTGGTCGAAGTTAGTCATGACGATGATGTGCGTGTCAGGTATCAGGTCTTTGCCGTTGCCGCGAAGTGTCTGTAGGATCTCACTTCCGCGTCGCTCTGGGAGCATGACATCAAGTAATATGAGGTCATACGTTTTATTTCTTGCGGCGACTAAGCCGTCGTTGCCGTCAACCATCCAGTCGACGTCATACCCCGCCTTGGTAAGGCTACGGACATACATTTCACCGATAAAGCGGTCGTCTTCGATACACAAAATTGTTTTGATTGCCATAATTATCCCCTATACATCGCGTGGTTTTTGATCCAGCTGCCATCAGCGCGATTAATCAGCCCTTCGTTGCTATTATCGCTTGCGAGAAGCGTATCTGCAACAGTGCTGTAAATCGGTAGGCTGAACGAGAAGGTTGATCCTTCACCTTCGGCACTACGCACGCTTATTTTACCCCCATGCGATTCAACAATTGCCTTGCTGATATATAGGCCAATGCCCGTTCCGGAGACGGTCTCGCGCGAGCGGTGCGAGCGATAGAACTTATGGAACAGGTTGCTAACAACATTGCCAGGCATGCCGATTCCATGATCTTCGACTGACGTGATGACAAAACCGTCTTCGACATGCGCGGTGACATTAACGACACCGCCTTCGTTGCTGTATTTTAAGGCGTTGTCAATCAAGTTTGACAGTACCTCGCTGGCACTGTTGGCATCAGCGGCAATGGTTGGCAAATCGTCGGGTATGTGTACGGATAGGATGCGACCCTGGGATGAGGCGCGCAGATCCATGTCATCTTTGATCGAGTCGTAGATGTTTGTAAGTGTATCTTCAACCAAATGAACCTTTAGGTGGCGGCGGTCATATCTCGACGCATTGAGGATGTTATTAATGTAGCCGCTTAAACGGTTCGCCGATACGACAAGACGTTTCAGTAGTTCGGCTTGATCCTCGTCTAGTTTTTCACCTATTTCATCGCCGAATACATCAAGGTATCCACGGATGACGGTAATAGGCCCCCGAAGCTCGTGTGCAGCGAACGCGATAAAGTCTAGGTCGTCGTCATCCGGTTGGTAATCCGTGCTTCGATCGAATAAACTGATGACTACCTCGGCGGTACTGCCCTTTTGATACGACGCGGTGATGTCGTAAATGCGCCGGTCTTCTTCGCCGGTTATCTTATTGGGGATGCGCTTCCAGGTGCGTTCGCTATGGACGGCATGCTGCTCACATTCTTTTAGCCAGGCATTTAAATCTCGGTCGTCATCGAACAGTAAGTCGATGACTGTTTTGCCGTCTGGATCGGTGTGGACGGGGGCTTTTGGATTTGCGTAGGTGACCTGCCCTAGTCCGTCCATAATAATAAAGCCAATCGCCGTGTTTTCAAGCGCAGTCGTAATTGTCTGTAGCGGTGCCTGTTGGTCGGTCTCTATTTTTCTCTCGGTGTTATCGCCGACCGCTAGTTTGTATACCAATTGTAATAGCGGCTTAAATCCATCGCGTTCAAAATGACGGGCATTTGGATTGGGCGGTGTGACGACGGTTGGCTCGCCGGATACATGCGTTAGCGCGCTCGTCAGGTCTTTGAACGGCAGCATTAGTTGGTTGAATAAGATAACATTGACGCCAATGGTTGTCGCAAGAACAGCGACCATGATAATCCAAAATGCGACGCTTGTGGTCAGGACGCCACCTGCAATCAGCGCGCAGCCAATCACGATTGTTACGGCAACTTGCATTAAAATCGTCAGTAAGATGGCGCGTTTTTTAAATCGCGGCCAGTAGTCGCGGACCATGACAGGCGCTTGATTATGAGAGGGCTCTACTGCCACGTTACCGCTCCACTGCCGTTAGGTATGGCAGCGATCCATGCCTGCCCGCGCACCAGCGGAACGTCCTTGCCGCTTGCGTCAAGGAAGCGTAATTGGCTGGCGCGGTCAGCCTTGCTCCAGGTGACGGTTTGGGCGGTACCGTTTTGGAAGATGATAGCCTCGCCCGTGCCGGTAGTTGTAATGCTTTCACGGTAGCCGTCTTCAAGGACTTTTACCATGTCTACTTTTAGCGCAACGACAACGGATGGGGCGATCTGACCGTCCTCTTGGTCGGTGTGCGGCGCACCTGCCTGCGAGCGAAGGTAGGTGTTGGTGGCCTTGTCGTAGGCGTAGCTGCTGTTGTATGTTGGTCCGCTAATAGTTACCGCAATGCTGGATGCATCTGGTGTTTCGACAGGCTTGCCGTCGATACGACTAAATCCATCGAAAGTGGATTCGGTATAGCCCTTTGCTAGATTAAGCGCATCAAGCCTCTCAAAGCTGGTGTATACATTGTGCGGTGCAAAGCGATCGGTTGAGCGCCAGTAGGTCGTCGCATTAAAGAATTGGTCGATGTCGCGATAATTGCCGTTGCGCACTTCGGCGAGTGCATTGGCGCTGCCGCCGACGTGTGCGACGCTGGCGTTGTACGGGGCTAGCCAATCAACATAATACATGCGCAGGCTACGGACGGGGCCGATCAGCGAGGGTTTATCTTGCTGGTGAATAGTGAGAAAACGAGTGATTCCTCCTTCGGCGATTGCTTCATAGACAACGCCCGACTGCTTAAGACCGGATTGCGGGCGTGCATCAGGGCTGTTCTCTAGCATGATCGCCGTTGTAGCCATCTTGGTGGCGGCTTCGTTTTTAACTTCAAGGCCAGTAAGCGGTGAATAGTATTTCTTCACTTCTACGGGCTTTGGTGTGGTTTTGACTGGTGTCTTTGCGACTGGCTTTGGTTTGTTACTTAACGAGGCGAAAACAATCGCGGCCGAAATCAATACGATAACCACGCTTGCGATGGCGATGGCTTTTTTGGGATGAGCCTTGGCCCATGTAGATATTTTTGTGAACAGTGAGGGTTTTTTCATATCTGGATACATGCTTGTGGTTATTATAGCAGAAATTGGTGCGGGTCGGGGTGGAAGTATGTATCGAAAAAAATGCGAATCTAGCGGCTTTTGTGGCCGCGCCAAATCATTGCATCATAGGCTATTTGGACCTCATCTGGAATAATCTGTTCGGCTTGGAATCCCTTTTTCGCGTAGGAGCGCAGGCGCTGAAAATTGCCCAGAATATCTCGGATTGTTTCGCCGCGGCCATGACGCAGTGAATATTCGGCAAGCGAGGTTGATTCGTGGCGGCTGATAAATTCTGGCTGATCCCCTGTCCACTGAGCTTGGGCGGTTGCAAGGAGTGTTCGTGACATGTAGGGCGCGTCGGCTAAAATAACCGTTCTCGGGACTATTCCCTTCTCGGCAAGGAGTGTCTGGGCATTTTTAATTACCTGCGTCGTGTTGGTTGCCGTCGCATCTTTTATGATTGCCGGTTCTGGGACTTCATACGAACGGGCTATTTTTGCCATGCTATCGGCTTTCGTCATGTCGCTGCCGGGCTGTTCCCCACCCGAAAATAGAATAATCGGCGCAAAGCTCATGCCGTACAATTCGGTTGCGAGATGAGCTACATCAACATCTTTTGTTCCATCGGCAATGATTATATCGGCATGTTTTAACGCCGATTCAATGCCGAGGTAGCTCCATATAATCGCCAGCAGCTGGTCGTCGGATCGCCTGTCCATCTAGGCGGCAGTCGCAGTATTGATCGCACGCTGTAGGCGGTCGATGGTTGTCTGCTTCCCAAGAGTGGCTAGCGTATCATTGAGAGCTGGGCTGAACGGTGCCCAGCTGACGGCGAGGCGGATCATGCTAAATACGACGCCGGGTTTTTGGCCAGTTGTTTCGAGAAGTTGGTTAAGCGAGGACTGGATATCATCAGGAGAAAAAGTGCTACCCTCAAGAGCGGCTATAGCTTGCTGCAATAGTGCTGCTAGTTCTTCGCGAGTAAACTTTTTAAGCTGCTTATTATCATCCGCCATCATCCAATCGGGTGTTGGTTCTTCGAAAAAGTAATTGCTCAGTAGCGACAAATCAGCAAGTGTCTTCAATCGGTCCTGAACAAGTGTGAGAATTTTTTTCTTGTGATCGACGGTCGCTGCTGCGGCGCTAGCCGGCCAAAAATCGGTAACACGATCGTAAAGATCATCAAGGCTAAGCATGCGGATGTGCTGTCCGTTCATCCATAGCAGCCGCTGTTCGTCGAACCGTGCGCCACTGCGTTGGACGCGGCTCAAACTGAATTTTTCTATCAGTTCCTCGAGTGTGAATATCTCTTGCTCGGTTCCGTCATTCCAGCCCATGCTAGCGATGAAGTTGTCTAATGCTTATGGCGTGTATCCATCCTTTAGGTAATCCAAGAC
>CBIHME010000022.1:0-8885 GCA_966210965.1 uncultured bacterium | reverse complement strand
CTGTTGTCCCATATTTGTTAATCTTCTCTAGTAGGCGGACAATATCCCAACTATGCTTTGGATCAAGGTTACCTGTCGGCTCGTCAGCGATCAGAATCTTTGGCTGGCGCACGACTGCACGAGCAATCGCCACGCGCTGACGCTCGCCACCAGACAACTGATGTGGAAAGTTCTTTTCCTTGCCCGTTAATCCAACAAGCTCGATAACCTTTGGGACTGTGTTTTTGATTTCACGATTAGTCATACCGGCAATTTCAAGTGCAAAAGCGATATTTTCAAAGACGGTTCGCTGTGGAAGTAATTTAAAATCTTGGAAAACGACGCCGATTTTACGACGCAGCAGTGGGATATGCTTGTCCTTTAATGTGTCATAGTCAATACCACCGACGACGATTTTGCCGCTGGTTGGTTTTTCTTCACGCGTCAATAGACGAAGGAGCGTTGTCTTCCCTGCGCCACTTGTGCCGACAAGAATAACGAACTCTTTTGGCTCGACATGTAAACTAATACGGTTAAGCGCCGGTTTCATATCTTTACCGTATGATTTGGTGACGCGATCTAGTAATATCATTGCTGTTGTTATTATAGCATAAGCACATATTTAGACCAGACATTAAAACAGCCCTGACGCCCGCATATTTCGCGGGTGTCAGGGCTGTCCTATTAGAGATCTTTGGGAAGTTCGACGACCGGACAGATTTTCCACTTACTGACTCGAATAAATTGCGCCAGTAGAATGACGAAGTCACCAGTTGCAGTGAACGGCGACGACACCTTCTTTACCAGTGCCTCTCGCTTCTGTTCTGATTGACGTTGCGACTGCCAACGCTCCTGATGAAGCGCCGTCAGTCTATCCTCGACAGACGTGAACAATTCTTCATTCCAATCATCCCAATCAGGAAAGTAATACGGCGAAGCATAATTATAGATGTCACTCCATATACCTTTTGACTTACGTCGTTCTGTACGCTCGACGTATTGACGATGCCAGTCCCAGTACTCCTCCTCGCTATGTTCGGGATGAAGATGATCAAATATCATACGCAGTATCGGCTCAAGCGCAGCAAGACTGCGCTGCCTCGCTACGTTCTCGGCACTGACACGGCGATCAAGACGCTGTTGCGCCAAATAAAAGCCGAGTCTTTCCGCAGCCCATCGCCCTGCGACGACAATCATCACAAGTACAGCTACGACCAAAGGCACAATCCACCAGTTACCGACAATACTCAGCGCGACAACAGCCCCCGCAGCTGCCCACAAAAGCAAGCTAGCCGGAGATACGCGACCCTTTACCAGGCGAGCATCTCCCAGCCAACGGTAAAAGCGGCGCGCCGCTTTGCCCGTTAGGCCGTTCCAGATAATACCGACAGTAAAGCCGCATACTACTGCTGGAATAGTCACTAGCGCTACCGCTGCTGTGATGATTTTCAGGCGTTTTGACATGTCATCAAATTCACTTTTATCTTTGACGTAGTCAGAGAGCGCAATCCCCACTATAAAGCCCACTATGGCTGCGCATGCTACGACAATCCAAAACAACACTACCCCGACTTCACCAGGGAATGCGATGCCCGTACCGACAAGGACCGCTGCAATAGCAAGTGCCATGCAAATCCAGAACTGACGGTCGCCAAATACCCTTGCGAGCAGCATCCGAATGAACATCAGTGGCGCCCAAATTGCAACAACGCGGCAATAATGACAAAAATTCTCTTTAGTCACCTGACGCTTCGTATGACGATGCCACCACTTGTAAATGCGCAGCGGCGTACCCTGAGCGGTAAATGTCGCACGACGATCTTCGCCTTCGCGAACGACCTCGCGGGTCATTTCTTTGATGCGAGACAACAGCCTCACTTCCCTTCTTTTTCAAGTACCTCTTAATTAATAGGACCGACGCTTACTTTAATAGGTTTCTACCCCTATGGCAAGCATAAAGGCAATCAGGACTACGCCTCCGCGAGATTAGCCTCTAAGTATGCAGTAATGAAGCCGTCTATCTTGCCATCAAGCACACCACTGGCGTCGCGATCCTCGTATTTTGTCCGCGTGTCTTTGACCATCGTATACGGATGGAGGACGTAATTACGGATTTGACTGCCCCAGCTAGCGGATTCATTCGCCTGCAGGTCACTAATATTCTCAGCATGCTGCTGTAATTGCAGCTGTACGAGTTTTGAGCGCAAAATCTTCATTGCCGTTTCGCGGTTTTGCAGCTGTGAACGCTCGTTTTGGATAGCTACGACAATACCGGTCGGCGTGTGCGTGATTCGCACGGCACTATCGGTCGTATTGACCGACTGCCCACCATGACCGCCAGCGCGGTACACGTCAATTTTCAAATCCTTATCATCAACGACAACTTCGTCGGGCGTATTGATTTGCGGCAATACGTCAGCCAGCGCAAAACTCGTCTGGCGGAGGTTGTCACTATTGAACGGACTTAGTCGTACGAGACGGTGAACGCCGTTCTCAGAACGTAACTTTCCGTAAGCGTATGGTCCAGTGATTTCGATGACACTACTTTTAATACCCGCCTCATCAGCACTCGAGCGCTCAACAATAGACGCCTGCATCCCCGCCTTTTCTGACCAGCGCAAATACATTCGCTCCAACATCTCCGTCCAATCCTGCGCATCCGTTCCACCAGCGCCAGCGCTTAGACGAATAATCGCATTATGATCATCATACCGACCGTTAAATAAAAGTTCTTTTTTTCGCTCTGCCAACTCTGATTCTAATGCGCTAATCTGCATTTCAAATTCAGGCAACAGGCTGTCGTCACCAAAAGCCATTAAATCACGCATATCATCCGCCTGACTGCGCAGGACGTACCAAGGCTGCACCATCGCCTGCAGTGCGGCTATTTGCTTGCTTTTCTCCTGGGCATAGGCGGGGTTATTCCATATTTCAGGAGAGGCCATTTCAGCTTCATTTTTCTCAAGTAATACTGCTTTTTCGTCGATCGCAAGCTGCGCATATGCAGCGCCGATCGCCAGGCGTAATTGCTCGAGTCTTTTTGCAAGCGGCTGCATTTAAGACTCCTCGATAGCATTAACTGCTGCGACAAACTGATCGCCGCGATCGCTATAGTTTTTAAACATACCGAAGCTAGCACACGATGGACTTAAGATAACAACATCACCTGCGGTTGCCAGTTGGCGCGCGCATGCTACCACATCAGGCATCACGACATCAGTGCCCAGGTTAATAGCGCGTACGCCGACATCACGAAGAGCAACTTCAATCTTACTTGCCTCATCGCCAATTAGTACGGCGGCCTTGACGCCCGTTTGACTAGCGACAACTGCCACTTCGCGAAAATCAGCGCCCTTGCTTGATCCTCCTAGAATGAGTATTTTTGGCTGCTCAAAGGCATGCATTGCGGCAATAGCACTACCAGGAGTAGTCGCAATACTGTCGTCATAATAGCTTACCCCGTCGATCGTACGAACAAACTTCAATCGGTGAGACAGCCCAGTAAACCCACGCAAGCCTTGCTCGACCGCTGATACATCCACATGGCCAGTCGCCTGTGCAGCGCTAATCGCCGCACAGGCATTCTCAATATTGTGCTTGCCAGGCAGCTGCAATGCATCCACTGAACATATCGCCACTCCATCACTCATAAACATGCCATTCTCGGCATATACTTGGCCATCATCACTGACTCCGTAGCGATGAATCGCGCTTTTTTCTTCACTAGTGAATACACCGCCGTAAACGCCTGTATCCACTGTAGCAATGCGACGAGCATACATATTTGTAGGATGATATAGGCAGATATCATCACGGGATTGATAGCGACGGATATTAGCCTTCGCAGCTACATATTCCTCCATGTCCACATGGACATCTAGATGATCTGGCTCAATCATGAGCACGACGGCAATATGGGGTGATTTCTGCACATCCCATAACTGAAAACTACTTAATTCGTACACAACGATGTCGTCGGCTGCGATATCAGCAAGGACATCAAGAGCGGGTACGCCAATATTGCCAACCAAATGTACCGTCCGACCCGAAGCCTTCAGAATACTCGCAATCAAACTACTCGTCGTCCCCTTACCCTTACTGCCAGTGACGCCAATAATGAGCGCCGGGCATTTTGCGAAGAACTCGTTCGTAGCCGACCATACTTTGCCATCGGTTTTTATCTTTCGAGGCGCCAGGCCAGCCGTTCGAATAACCATGTCGTAGTCTTCTAATTTCGAAAAAGCATCTTCGCCAATAATAACAGATGCGTCCATTGGGACATCCCGCAAAGGCCGTACCTCGTCTACGATGACAACCTGGTTATTCGGCGTGTTCCAATAGCGATAGTTTGATTCACCCTCTGCCCCGTAGCCAGCAATTGCAATTTTCATATTTATTTCTTTTCAAATAAGGTTGCTAATTTATCGTTCAACTCAACGATTTCTTCCTTTTCGCCGCTACTAACACCGGCAAGCACCCAGGCGTTGCTGGCAACAAACTCACGCGCCGTATTGACGATACATTCGCGTGTCGTCTTGCGAATCGAGTCAGGAACTTTCTCATAATCTTTTACGATGCCGTCAGCAAAATAACGTCCAGTGTAGAAATTGCTAATTTGTGCAACCGTCTGCGCGCCCATCTGGTAACGACCAAGTGCGTACGATTTTGCAGCCGCTAATTCATCTTCAGTAATTTTACCGTCAAGGACGTGTCCAATTTCTCGGACGATAATATCAAAGAGTGCGCCAGAGGTTTCCAGGTTGACCTGTCCACCAAAATCCCAGCTGCTGTCGTGAAAACCAACCGATGTGTCAGAAAAAACTCCATACGCCAGTCCTTTCTTGCGAGCAGCTCCATAAATTCGGGAATGCATCGTACCGGTCAAAATCTGATCAAGGCAGTTCATCGCTTCCGCTTCTTCGTCAGACAATTCCCGGGGGACCGTCATTGATAGACCAAACGTTAGGTTTGACGCCTCTTTGCGGCGAATTAACGTCGGGTTACCACTCGTTAGCAAGTCTTTTGGCACTTCAAAGCGCTCGCCTTCTGGCAATTCCCATTCCTCCAGCTGACGCTTGATATCGGATTTGCGACCCTTCAATTTTCCTGCGATGACAAAACACATATTTCTTGCCGTGTGGGTTCGCTTATGATGCTCACGGATATCAGCGAGAGTGACGTTCTGGATCGTTTGCAGACGCTGCCAAAACGTGTAGACATCTTCACCAAGCAACTGTTGAATCTTTGGCCATAGCACGCGGTTATGGTTATTTAAATATCCCGTCAGCTCACTCTTTACGTTTCCCTTTTCAGCTTCCAGCTCTTCGCCATTAAACTTTGGCTGACAAATCGCAACCCGCTGCAACTGAAAAATCCTATCCCACTCGAAATCAGCGCAGTCGGCCACGTACACCATCGATAAATCACTCGTGTAGGCGTTATGGTATGCGCCGTTCTTTGTAAAATCAGATTCGTACGCATGTTCAGATTTATAGGCGGCATTGGCACCAAAAGCCATATGCTCCATGATGTGGGCGGTTTCATAGATGTCCTTGTTGCGGACGTATCGATTGCCGGCACGGAACTGAAATTGAAAGCTCATCACGGTCGCGCCAGGAATATCTATCAATAATCCTCTGGCACCATTTTTTAATCGCACTTCTTCAACGGTATGTTTCATATATTACTTAACCCTAACGCCCGCTATTTTCGATTTGTTTTACGGTTTTGACGTTGGGCTTTTTTCTTTTTACGAACAACGTTTTTCTGCTTGTTTAACTCGGCAGTAGTTTTCGTTTTCTTGACTTTAAAGTCACCATCACGGCCCTCTTCGCCACTAGTAATCTCGTTAACACCCTTTTCAACTGCGTGTTCAGCCAGACGAGTTAGTTCAGTCTCGTGATCCTCTGCTTCGCTTGCAACAACATCATGTACGTGAACATGCATCACTGATCGAAGCACTTCATCGCGAAGAGTCGCCTGCAAACTATTAAACAAATTCTGCGATTCGCTGCGGTATTCGACAAGCGGATCACGCTGACCAACGCTGCGCCAGTGAATACCCTCGCGAAGATGCTGCATATTCTCAAGGTGCTGCATCCATAATGTATCAAGCACCTGCATGTACACTTCGCGCTCTACCTTGCGAATGACATCGGTTCCAAGTTCTTTTTCCTTTGCGGCATACAGCTTTTCAACAGCTTTTTGAGCTAGCTCCGCACGAAGCTTGTCTTTCTTTTCTGCACCAATCTTTTCAATTGTTTTTGCCTCGGCTGGAAATACTGTTTCGAATTGTTCGGCAAACTTTGGATTATTCTTTGCGGGCAATGCTGTCAGCTCGTTTATCTTCTCGCCCATCAAGCGTTGGATTTCGGGTTTGATGTCGTCGCCCTCGAGAATTTTGCGTCGCATCACATACACGACACGGCGGTGTCGATTGATGACGTTATCGTATTGAACAACGTTCTTACGCGTGTCGTAGTTGTATCCCTCACCGCGTTTTTGCGCCGCTTCAAGCGTTTTCGACACTGCTTTGTTTTGAATAGGCGTATTCTCATCTACACCGAGACGGTCCATCAGGCTAGCGATCCGCTCGCCCTGGAAAATGCGCATCAGATCGTCTTCAGTACTGACGTAGAACTGCGTCTCGCCTGGATCTCCTTGGCGGCCGCCACGACCACGCAGCTGATTGTCGATACGACGAGATTCGTGCCTTTCCGACCCAATCACGACTAATCCACCAAGCTCTTTGACACCCTCTCCAAGAACAATATCAGTACCGCGACCAGCGATATTCGTCGCAAGTGTAATCGCGCCTTTTTGACCAGCTTTTTCAACGATTGCCGCTTCGCGTTCATTATTTTTCGCATTAAGTAACTCGTAAGGTACTTTTTCCTTATCAAGCCATGCGGCAATTAGCTCATTTTTAGCAATCGACGCAGAGCCAACCAGCACGGGACGCCCCTGGTCGTGATACTCTTTAATTGCGTCTGCAACTGCTTTTAGTTTTCCTTTTTCAGTTTTGAAAATAAGATCCTCGTGATCGATACGGGCAATCGGACGATTCGACGGAATTTGAATAACGTCCAGACTATAGATCTGCTGGAACTCTTCAGCCTCGGTGAACGCCGTACCAGTCATGCCAGATAATTTATTGTATAGACGGAAATAATTCTGGAAGGAGACGGTCGCGAGAGTCATACTTTCCTGCAGTACAGCAACGCCCTCTTTCGCTTCGATTGCCTGGTGAAGACCCTCGTTATAGCGACGCCCCTGCATCAAACGACCAGTATGTTCGTCGACGATAATTACTTCGCCATCATTTGTGACAACGTAATCCTTGTCACGCTTAAATAGCGTCTGCGCGCGCAGCGCCTGGTCCATATGATAGACGGAACGAACCGCATCTGGCGTATACAAATTCTTAATGCCGAGCATTTTTTGCACTTTTTCAACGCCCGTATCAGTCAGTGCAACACTACGGCGCTTTTCGTCGAGTACATAGTCAGCCTCGACAAGCTTTGCAGCAATTTTTGCGAACTGGTAGTAGCTGTCAGGATTTTCAGCAGCTGGCGCACTAATAATAAGCGGCGTCCTTGCCTCGTCAATTAAAATCGAGTCAACCTCGTCGACGATCGCATAGTTTAGTTCGCGCTGACGAAGTAAATCCACCTCATTAACCATGTTGTCGCGAAGATAATCAAAGCCGAACTCATTGTTCGTACCATACGTAATATCAGCGGCATAGGCTTCTTTTCGAGTGACCGGACGGAGCTTACGCATACGCGGATCGTCGTGCTCTTCGTTGTCGAAATCTTTGTCATACACGAATGATGCGTCATTGATAATAACGCCAGTACTCATACCCAGGAAATCATACAACTGCCCCATCCAACTGGCGTCACGTTGCGCCAAGTAATCGTTAACCGTGACGACGTGCACACCCTTTTCTTCAAGCGCGTTCAAGTACACCGGCAGGGTCGCAACGAGGGTTTTACCTTCACCGGTCTTCATCTCGGCAACATTGCCTTCGTGCAGTGCCATACCACCAATCAACTGTACGTCGAAATGGCGCATGCCCAAGACACGATCGCCCGCTTCGCGAACCAAAGCAAAGGCGTCAGGCAAAACATCATCAAGAGTGACTTTCTTATCAGACAAACGGTCTTTCAGCACTGCGGTTTGCTTGCGCAGTTCAGTTTTGGTCATTTTTTTATATTTGTCGGAAAGGTCATTGATAACCCCAACTTTTTTTTGTAACACCTTTAAAATCCGCACCTGCGGATCGCCAAACACCTTTGTTAATGCTTTTTGTCGACTAACCATTTTCTTAGATTCCCCTCGCTGACCTGAAACTTCTGTCAAATACTAAAAGCTATTATACGCTGTTTCCACATCAGATAAAAGTAGCAAGACATAAGAAAAGCCTCTTTTTCAAGAGGCTTTTCGCTAATTTGCGCCTAGACCTGTCGATTATTGCACTTCCCTGGCGTAACTACGCTTGAAACGACTAAGCACACCTCGCTGACCAATATGAGGAATATTTGCCTCTTTGTACTTTCGCAGTTGTGTGACTAATTTTGCTTCGATAATATCGATTGCAGCAAGCATATTGACCGTCGAATCCGTTACGGTAATTCGTTTGTCAGGAATATTCAAGATGACTTCGGCTTCATACTTATTGCCGTGATCGCCATTTATTTGGCTTAGCCGCACATCAGCAGTTGCCGTCTTGCGTGCATGACGCGGAAGGTAGCGATCAAGTCGTCCTATTTTCTTCAGAACATACTTTTTAGTAGTTTCGTCTACCTCATACCGCTTACTACTGATATCGATTGACTCTATCATGAACCCTCCTAATGTTAGTTGGTGGTACCCCTTATTATAGCACTTAAACTGCTTCTCCC
>CBIHME010000021.1:0-9209 GCA_966210965.1 uncultured bacterium | reverse complement strand
GTTGCGACAACTTCGACTGGCGCCGAGACCTCCGATTGATTACCTGCCTCGTCCCTGGCGGCTATTTTGTAATAGTACGTCCCCACCGCCACCGTTTGTGCAAAGGTCGCCGCACTTGGGCCGCCAACCTGGTTTTCTGGTGCGGGCTCGAAATCATCGGTTACACCGCGGTACACAACGTAATTCTGAACCGCCTTATTATCTGTCGAGGCGTCCCATGTTAAGGTGACACTTTGGTACTGTACGTCGGCTTGAACATTTGCGGGTACGGTAGGTGGGTCGAGATCTGGTGCAAGCACAGCACTATTCATGTAGGCAGCCACATCAACTTCAATAACAACGTCGTCAAATAGACGCAGGTCATCAATTACCTGCTGCTGATAATCTTCGCCATAAAAATAGAGATTACCATCAGATGCATCCAGAGCACCCGTCGCCGCTTGCTCGTCAACTAATGCTCCGTCGACGTAAGCTCGCACCCACTGCTGGTTATACGTCAGCGCGTAGTGATGCCAGTTACCAAGCGGCATTTCTGGCACCGAAATGACAATCGGGGTATCGCTTTGTCGAATAGTAAATGTCGTATTAGCACCGTCCGAAAGACTAATACCGAACACAACATTACCCGATCCGTCCAGCTGATAGACGGTTCGACTAGATACATCAGCGCCGTCAGACCCGCGGCGCGCCCAAAACATAATTGTGCGATTCCCCGACTCCAACCACGGGGTGGCATTGGTTATAAGATTAGCACCCCCGCCTCCTACTTGATGGAGTCCATTTCCCTCTCGGCTAATATCAAAATTGGCTGGTGAATTAACCGTCAGATCGTGGTTACCCACCGAAGAGTCGAATGCGGTTGTTCCAGCTACTTCATTAAAGCCATATTCACCGATCGGAAGTGGCGTCAAGCCGTCATCGACAACGATGTCGACACCATAAAAAGTACCGAAAGCGGGTGTCTGAACCGAGCCAAGATCAAGCCGATAATACCCACCGCGCGCGGCGTCTGCCGTCTCGGAGAACGCAATGTTTGATCCGTCGGATGCAGTAATATAATCCTGATGACCAACAAGCGCGTGCAGATACTCTTGATTAGTCGATACAAAGCGATAACTGATTAGAATGACTTCACCATTTGCTAATACAAACGGATCCCACGACACCTCCAACCATGCCGGACCGGTAATCGTCGAGACGGTCACTTCTCGCAGCGGCCCGCTATCAAGATTATTCGTCGTCGCAGTAACATTATAACGTGCCTCGATTGTCACCTGTGCCGGCAGCGTGACTCCGCTAGGTACCCATAGCTTAGCGCCTGTGCACGTATACCCCGTAGCGCCACCATAAATATAAAAACAGTTGCCGACGTTAATCGTACCAGGTCCATCACTATACAAGCCGAGTGTTGCCGGAATCGGATCAGACCCAAAGACGCTATGCTTTGTCATGCTACGCGCTCAAATCTACCCACATATCGCCTGTATTGGGGTTACTCGGAGCGGTCACAGAAAGCGTGATCGTCGGAATGACGGGCGCGTTAACCAAATCGCTGTAGGACCCGCTGGTTGCAACAGTCGCCAAGCTTGCGGAATCGGCTTTGGCTGTATAAGCGTTCAATTTAGCACGCGCGGTTGGATCGAGGTTCGCTTCAGTAACGATATTATTTTTCAGCAACCCCGTTGGCGCATGCGTCTGCAATAGATATTCATTCAGAACATCTCCCCATACGCCTTGATCTGAGCCTGGCTGCGGTAAGCGTGCCATATCCTATTCAACCCCATCCGTACTTATTGTCTTTCCTGAAATTATAACGTTAGCGGTTATTAAAAACAACAGTTCTTCAGCGTAAACAAATTATTTAGCTCTCAATACCAAAATCAGCCAACTGTTTTGCTTCAGCGATGTCGTATTCAGAGATTTTCGTCCGACGCAGTGCCGTACAATAGGCCCCGGTTTTTAATACAGTGCCGATATCAACGCACAGACTCCGGATGTACGTCCCACTACTGACATGGGTGCGAATTTTTAGTTCCGGATAGGTGTAGTCAATAAGCTCTAAACTATGAATCGTGATGCTACGCTCAGGTATTTCCACCTCTTGCCCATCACGTGCCAATTTGTAGGCGCGCTTGCCGTCAATCTTAATTGCGCTAAAGATCGGTGGGCGCTGCAATATCTCGCCCTGAAACTGCGCCAAGGCAGTGTTGATTTGCGTCGCCGTCGGCTGAATATCCGATACTTCTGTCAGCTCGCCTTCTGGATCGCCTGTCGTGCTGATTTGACCTAACCGAAACGTCGCCTCGTACACCTTGTCGAGTTTCGAATATTTCTCGGCGTTTTTGCACTCTTTGCCGATTACTAAAATCATCAAGCCAGTCGCAAACGGGTCAAGCGTCCCGGTGTGTCCCACTTTTACCTTCTTCTGCGCTGCTTGTGTCAAGACGCGCCGAATACGCGCTACAACGCCAAAGCTTGTCATTTCGGCGGGCTTATTAATAAGAATAATTCCATCTGTCATCTTTTCTATTCTATACTAGAGCCATGAAAAAGATACTTTTTGCGCTGTTTGCCCATCCGGATGATGAATCGTTCGGACCAAGCGGCACTCTGCTACTGGAAGCTCGCGCCGGCACAGAGATACACCTCATCTTACTCACCAGCGGCGATAGCGGAATGAATCCCGATGCACACAATGATCTTAGTGCAGTACGTCTTGAAGAATGGCACAAGGCCGGTAAGTTAATGCAAGCACATGAGCTGCATTATTTGGGATATAAAGACGGTCAACTGAATAATCATTCTATGATTACAGCGACAATGCAGGTTATCGAGCTCATTACCCCGATCATCAACTCAGCTCCTGTCGATACGCAGATTGAATTCATGACGAACGACTTGAACGGCATCACCGGACATATTGATCATATCGTCGCCGCTCGTATTACCTGCCAAGTCTTTTATCAGATGAAATCACGGGATAGCCGCTTTCAGCGTATCCGTCTGTGCTGCCTCTCTACAAAAGAGGCGCCAGTAGACAATATAAACTGGCTCTATATGGAAGCCGGGCGTCCTGATGATCAAATTGACGAAATCGTTGATGCTCGCCATCTCCACGACGAGCTTATTCCTATTATCCGTTCTCATCACACGCAGCGCCATGACGGCGAGCGACACATCGCTCATCGCGGAGACGACCTAGGGTTGGACTATTTTATCGTCAAAACATAAAAAATAGATGACCTTTGTGTCGTCATCTATTTTTATCGATTCGTCGTCGCTACGGCTGACCCGGAATCTTGAACTGCTTTGGATCATTGGATTGCGGCTGCTGCGGCGCAGATTGCGGAGCTGGTGCAAACATATCTTCAAGCTTTTCCGGTGGCAGCCCACCAGCATCCTGCAGCGGTGCAGGCGTCGTAGATAATGGCGGCAATGGCGGCAACGTCGAGAAGTCAGGCAGCGGCGGCAAAACGGGAGCCGCAGGAGACGGACCGACTGGTGTTGGCGCAGGCTGCATTGGATCGGTTGGCGTATATGGTACCGCACCAAATGCGGCATCTACAGCTGCACGCGCCTCTTCGTGAGGCTGACGATTCTGTTCATCGATATCAGCAAGCGTCACAACTTGCTGGGCCTTTTGCGAGAAAGACGGAGGGGTTGATTCCTCGTATTCCATGACCGCATCAACGCTATTAGGGGCTGATGGTGTGTTGAATAAATCTGGCAGCGGCGCCTCGTCAGATGGCATACTCGCTGAGTTTAAGGGCGCTTGAAAACTTGGTGCGTCATCAGCGCTAATATAATCACCGTTGTTATGCGTCAGAATGGTATGGTTGCGGTCAACTTCATCAGCTTTACGCTGGTCCTCGGCCGCTTGTTCAGTTGTCGCATTTAACGTCCCACCCATACTCGGTGTCTGTGTGGCATTCTGCCACGCATCGTTGGCGACCGGTCCACGCAGAGGAGGTAGCGGCTGTGTAATAATTTTTGGATGTTCGACGGCTGCCTGCGCTTCGGCGGCAAGATCACTGCCTAGATCTGTAATCGGAGCAGGCATTGGTACGACTGCTGGCAATTGTGCAGCAAGGTTCTGCTCTGCGATGCGGGCCGCTTCTTCCTGCTGACGCTTCGCCGTTTCAACAGCAACTTCATCGATTGGATCCTGTGCCTCATGGCTAATGTCGAGTGATCCATCATTTGGCTTTGGCTCATCAGCTATCGGCGCGTCAGTACGATTCAACTTTGTTGATTCACCCTCGGAAAGATCCGTCGTGCCATCAGCGTGAGAATCAATCCCCGCTGGGCTTGCAATCTCTGCTGAAGCTGGAGCAGCCGCACGATCACCAGTAATCTCGTTTGCATCCTCAAGCTTTGCGGCGATAAGCTGCTGGTTCGCGCCAGCTGCCATTAATTGAGCCGCCATTGTCATTACTTTGGATGACGTGCGATTATTACTAAACCGATCAGTCGCCGCAACAACACCTGTCAAGAAAGCAGTTGCAATCTGCTCATCGAGAAGCGGCTTATCGCCTTTTAATGAATCACTAAGACTGACGAGCATCTCACTCAGACCACTTGCGTTATTCTCGTGCCAGTCGATACTGCCAAGTTCGCTGATTTCGCCTGCGCTCATCGTAGCGACGGTTGCATCATGCAAAATACGGCCATGCGCCTCTAATGCTTTATCAAGATTATCTCGCTTTTTAACGCCAAGTGCCAAGACTAGTTCTACGTTGTAATCACCCTGGCTGAATTCAAGATCGTCATTCGTAATTGTCGTGCGATACGGCGTAATAAAAATCTTAACCACTTCTCCTTCAACCTTATAGCGAAGATGATCTGCCTTCTCTTTATCGAGGGCAATGATAAAGTCGCGCAAACTGTTAACGGTATCTTCAAAAGTTTTTTGCGGATCAAGAAAAGTAATTGCCGGTGGGATCGCTCCGCTGAATACGGCGGTGGCATGCTTGTTCATTTTGTTCAGCATTAATGTTAAACCAAGCGCCGCGCTTAGTTCATCAACCGATGGATTATTACTGACAGTTACTAATATATTAGTACTGTTTTTGATCTTATCGACGATCTGTTGCTTAGCATTGCCATCGTTCATTTAAAGGGTTTTCCTGTTTTTTTATTTTGTCCGAGATTTGCCCCAACTATACCATAAGTAGTTTGAAGGAGTCAACAACATGTCAACACTTTACAAAAAAGACCTTTTCCCCTATAATTACACCTTGATTATATCTATAACTTTTAAGAACTAAAGGAACAGCATGCCAATTATCAAATCAGCTATCAAACGTATGAAGCAAACCATCAAGCGCAACGAGCGTAATGTTGGTATCAAGCGCGAAATCAAGGAAGCAACAAAAGCATTTCTTGCAAAGCCATCAAGCGAAGGTCTTTCGAAAGCTCACAGCGAACTAGACACTGCTGTTAAGAAAGGTCTTTTAAAGAAAAATACCGTTGCTCGTCGCAAGGCTGGTCTTGCAAAGGTCGCTAAAGATGCTGGCGTTAAATTAACACCTGCAAAGAAAACTGCCGCACCTAAGGCCGCAAAAGCTCCTGCTGCAAAGCCAGCCGCCGCTAAGAAGCCAGCTGCCGCAAAACCTGCTACTGCAAAAAAAGCCCCAGCCAAGAAGCCGGCCGCAAAAAAGACCACTAAGTAGTCTTCCCCCTGATACCGCAAAAACGACCGAGTACGTTCGGTCGTTTTTAAATTGATGATTTTCGTCTACGGAAGGTCGTACGTCCACGCATCAAAAATCGATGCTTCGTACACCTGGTCGCAAATCTTATCTAATTGGTTTGCACTACTAAGTGATGAGTTGGGTAGTTCGAAAATTTGCTGACCACCGCCTGATGCGTACAAATACAGCGTATCGCCGTTTTTATAGGAATCGACCATTGGACTCCATGCGACAAAAGCATACCCAAACGTATCCGCGCAGATTGCGTAACTTTTTTCTGTCGTCCGCGTCGAATCGTACAATCTTGCCTCTTTCAGAACTGATGAAAAATCAGTGGCCGTTGTCGGGCTGCGGTTATACTGAACCCGAAATATTTCTGTCGATTTACCCACTGACAGCATCTCAGCTCTCGTCGTGGCAACCCTGGCCTTTTGTTGTACGCCGTTATATGCAACGATCGCCAGCGCGGCCAATAGCGCAATGACTACGATAATGATCAGCAATTCAACGATAGTAAAGCCTGCTTTACGCATCGCCCCACCCCTTACACTCACTACGAAATACTCACCTTCATGAGCGCACGTTCAATAAGAAGCCACGGCTCGGTGGCAGACGTTTTCATAGCCGTATCAGCCTCGGCAAAAACAGCGACGATTTGTCTTACGCCCGTTCGACCTCTTTTATCCACGTATCCCGCCAGTTTACTTAACCCATATGGATGGACACCCAGATCTTTGGCGATCTCCGCGTTTTGTTTATCGGCAGCCGTCGATAATACAGCTAACTGAAACGCTTGTCCGCTCAACAGTCCGAATAACCGATAAGGATCTTCGGTAAGTTCCAACGCCTGAATCATTTGCCTTACCTTCTTGGCATTTCCCCGTAGGGCTGCATCGAATAGCTCGAATACGCTCTCCATAGGATTGGCGTCGACGACGTCCATAATAACCTCGGCAGTGATCGTATCGAGCACGGATAACTTCTGCAACGCATAATATAGCAGCCACTGATTAGGGCCGACACGCTGGACGAGCAGGCGCACCAAAGCGTTATCGATATCGATGCCATGCATGCGAGACTCACCCGCAACCCACTGTTCTGCCTTTGCTATGTCGCGTTCAGTCCAGGCATGAAACTCTGTGATTTCGGCAGTCTTTTGCAGGTCCTTGTATGTCCTTGTACGTTTATCTAATTTCGGCTCGACGAGTACCAGGTGAATATCGTCACTCAATCGCGGCAGCCAATCAGAAAAAATTGGCCAGATGGCTTTATTTTCTGATAAGTTTTTTACTACCACCAAGCGGCGACTAGCAAAAATCGTGCCGCCCATTAACAAGTCAGGAACTTGCCTTAACTCCAGCTCACCCCCGTCGATTCGTTCTGGAATGCCTTCAAACGAGCCGACTATGGTTTGTAGCGCATGGTGTATTTCAAAGCTATTTTCGCCAGTTAAAATGGTTATCATCTATCCCTATTGTACCTGACAAACAGGACAAACATGCGTTCCACGACCCGCGGCTTTGAATTTAATGATTTCCGCATGACACCTAGGACACGCTTGGCCTTCGCGGCGGAACACTCGAGCAAAATCCATGTAACTCCCCCGCTTACCCTCGGCGTTGACGTAGTTTTTGTCAGTCGAGCCGCCCTTCTCGATCGCGAGATTCATTACGGCGCGCAGTTCGGTATAGAGCGACGTAAATTCGTCGTCGCTAACCGTACCCACAAGGCGCTTAGGGTGAATCTTAGCGCCCCATAGACTTTCGTCGGCATAGATATTCCCCACACCCGCTACTACCGTTTGGTCAAGCAGCGCCGCCTTGATGCTCGTTTTACTTCGACGACTAAATCGAGTCGTAAACTCCTGCGCAGTAAAATCAGCCTCTAATGGCTCGGGGCCAACCTTTTTCATAAAATCAATATTCGGCACCTCAAGAGTTGGCATCAGTCGCATCCAACCAAATTTGCGTTGATCGTTGAAATATAGATGCGATCCATCAGTAAACGTGATCGTAACGCGCGTCGACCGATCTGGTAACATCCCGATAAGGCTTTCATTCGGGTGCCCCGCACCAAAAACGCGTTCGCCCCGGTACACTAACTGACCGGTCATCTTCAAATGAATAACTAATGTATACTCTGTCGACAGATCAACAAGCAGCACCTTTGCGCGCCGCCGAACGGCGGTAATTGTCGCCCCAACCAGAAACAGTGCGACATCGCCCGGTGCATTCGGGAATCCTTTGGGCGTATCGTGCTGCTCGGCTGCGATTACTTTACCGACAATCAAATCACTCAGACCTCGGCGAACCGTTTCAACTTCGGGTAGTTCGGGCATTTTTTATTTTTGCGAATCAATCGCCTTCGACACCTTGCTGTCGCTCTTCAAATTTTGCCAGAATAAAACTTTGTCAGATTGGATACTCATCGAGTCATCGGGGCCATATACTGTATCGCTGACCTTCAGTAGCTGCGTGCTTTCCTGTTGATCAGCCGGCTTTTGCTCGGCGGCATCTTGATTTTGGCCTTGCACGTAATACGCACCCTTCACCGTCAGGTAGTCGCCGTGTGTATTTTGTAACTTACCAAAAAATACTTGGTCATTATCAAGAAAAATTACCTGATATTTAGTGGGGTCGATACGCAAATCGTTACGCTGTTTATACCATTGCCATCCGGTGACTAGCAAAATGATCAGCAATAACACAGCGCCAAGTAGCAACAACTGCTGTTTCGACGGGTTAAACTTCGCCTTTGGACGCTGCACCGATCGGTTTGGTGACGCAATATCCATGTGTTTTCGCGGTACATTATTCATTCTTTTTCTCCTATTACTATCCTACCATTTACCAATAGGTTAGTGTACTCCCCGCCTTGGCGGTAATTGCAGAGCTCGATACCTCCGATGAGAACCTAACCACCACCGTACCGTTCGCGGACGGGGTTAATACACCATCTATTAAGGCAATGTTCCCTGTCGTTGCGGGTGATGAAACATTTACCGAGGCTGGCGCATTATACGCAGTCGCATAGTTAAACGTTTCAGTAGTAGCAGTCGCACCATATCGCGAAGTAAATGCCAGCATACTCGTCGTCGGGCCATTAATTGACCAACGCGACCCAGTCGTTGTTGCCGCAGCCGTATAGTAAACAAGTGCCGAGAAGCGATAGGTCCGGCCGGAAACTACCGGAAACGACAATCCCGTCACGTCAGCGATAGTGTTGGCTGTCGCATTATTATTCACGACATCACTCGCCAGCGTTACAACCGTCTGTGGAATACAATTATTCCATGCCGCTCCCTCGTAACAGCGGAACTTACCCATGTTACTGTTATAGTACATCGCGCCCACGACGCCCGTAGGGTCTCCAGAAGTGTTTTTCGTATCAAGCACAAGTACAACACCTGTCGCATCGGCAGCCACCGAACCAATTTGAATACGGCTATTCGTCGCGTCGGCGACAAAAAGACTATCGGCGGCGGCATTAGTAATCTGAAAAGCCGACACGGAGTCT
>CBIHME010000020.1:0-9267 GCA_966210965.1 uncultured bacterium | reverse complement strand
GTAATGAATTCACTTCCCGAGAATAGACTTTCCCCATCAAAAATCGAGCGTAAAGTAAATTATGCAGACTTCATCCTCAATATTCTCGACGAACGATACAAGATCGAAGAAGCGCTACTCGACAAGGCGACGACGATACATATGGAATTTAACGGGTACCATTGTGAAAGTTACGAGACGCCGGAAATGCTCGATCATTACATACAGCCATTTTCGCCGCTAACGATCGACGTGTCGGCAGCGCGAAACACAAACGGCACTAACACTGTCGAGCGCATCGCATTATACCCTGAAGATAGTAGTCCATTCGTATTACGACAGCACGCAGATTTTGCCACCATACAGTGCGACGAAGAACATACCATGCTTCCGAAAGATACACTCGAATTAACACTTCGACAGCTACTTCCGTCAAATTTGAGAGCGCATGCTTCGCTTAGTCAGATTCTTGAATATATCAACGGGTCATCGCCCGAATCAAGCTATACGATTAAATACACCGAGGAACAGGATGGCTATCAACGCGAGATCCTTCTATCCAAAACAGAAACTTTAGCCGATTCAATCGAGACGCTAGAGGTAACTAAATATTCACCCCATGCATCAGGTGCACGAGTAGGCACACGAATGCACATATCCGAATCGACCCATCGGCGGCGCAAAGCTACTACTCCCGATCAAACCGAGCATGAATTAACCATAGAAGCACTACATAGCTCCCATGCGAGCGAGGAGCTGACGGTTGAAACGATTCTAAATACAGATGGACGAAGCGTGACAGTTGATACGGCCACTCGTCAGCACATTAGCGACATCACCGACGTGCTGGATATCCTTAAATAAGGACCGCTTTAATACGGCGAATGCCGGCCGAGCTTGACTCTTCTTTAGTGATTTTGAAGGTTTTCCCATCTTCGATTAACTCATGAGTATGATCAACATGCGGGCCACCGCAGATCTCAAAGCTGAACGGTTTTTCAGCATCATCGGCGATCATTTGATATACCTTGACCGTGTCGCCATAGCGATCCCCGAACTGGCCTAATGCCCCTTTTTCGTGAATTGCAACATCAGTAGGATATTCGGCAAAGCTAATCTTGAGGTCTTTTTGGATTTGTTCGTTTACGATTCGCTCCACTTCATCCAGCTGGTCACGAGTCACCTTTTCAGGGTGTGAAAAGTCAAAGCGTAGTCGTTCTTCGGTGATATTACTACCGCGTTGCACGACATGATCGCCAAGGACGTCGCGTAAAGCCTGGTACATCAAGTGGGTTGCGGTGTGGTATTTTTTATGTTGCAAAGTTTGCCCGCCGAGGCCGCCCTTGAAAATACCCTTAGCGGCAGTCTGGGAGCGGGTGCGCTGTTCGAGCATCTTGTCGTCAAATTCCTGGCGCCAATTATCAGAAAGTTTGATTTGTTGCTTTTGCGCTTCTTCGGTGGATAATTCAACCGGAAAACCAAACGTATCGTACAGCGTAAATAATTCACTACCCGTTAGTCCGTCGACGGCATATTTCTCTAGCTGCTTCAGGCCTTTTCGAAGCGTCTGACGGAACACTTTTTCTTCCTTAGCTAGGATAGCCACCACTTCATCGCGCTTCGCGGCAACTTCTGGATAATCATCGTGATATAGATCGGCAATAACAGGAACGATTTCTTCAAAGAAGTTTTGTTCGATGCCTAAATCAAACGCAAAACGAATGGCGCGTCGTAGTAAGCGACGCATTACATATCCCTGCTCTTTATTTGCGGGAACAACCCCGTCCACCGCAAGGAAAACGGCCGCCCGAAGATGGTCCGCAATGACACGCATGCTTTCAGTGTGAGACTCATATTTCTTACCGCTGAGCGTTTGTAGCTTCTCAATGATCGGCCACAATACACTAATACGGAAAACATCTGGGCTATTAATTTTTGCAGCGGCAATACGCTCCATACCACCGCCAAAGTCAACATTTTTGCGAGCGAGCGGCTCAAAACTGCCGTCCTGCAAGCGTCGATATTGCATAAAGACCTGGTTGCCTATTTCCATAAACTGGCCACTGTCGCTAGCTGGATGCGCTAGACCATACCCCTCGGCGTGATTTTCAGGACCAAAGTCATAAAACACCTCACTGTCTGGTCCACATGGGTCGCCAATTGGCGTCTTGTCCAAGCCACCACCACGTGACCACCAGTTTTCGCCGTCATCATAAAAGAAAATGCGTCCACCCTGCATGCCTAATGTATCACCATTTTCAGCACTACCCAGTTCGACTATCTTATTATTAATACCTTTTTCCGCAAACACCGCCTGCCAGATCTTTGCTGCTTCGTCATCGCGGGGAATGCCGTGCGCCTCGTCACCGATAAAACAGGTCACGTAAATCTTGTTTGGATCTAGACCAACGACATCAGTCAAGAATTCGAAGAACCAACGGATTTGTTGTTCTTTAAAGTAATCGCCCATTGACCAGTTACCCAGCATTTCAAAGAAAGTCGTATGGCGATTATCGCCTACGTCTTCGATATCCTGTGCGCGCAAGCATGTCTGGCTGTCTGTGAGGCGAACACCTTCAGGATGCTCTTGTCCCAAAAGATACGGCAAGAGTGGCTGCATACCGCTACCCGTAAATAAGGTCGTTGGATCATCCTTTAACATCAAGGGTGCGCGTTTAATGACCGCGTGCTGGCGGTCTTTGAAAAATTGTAAGTAAGCGTTGCGAATTTGTTGAGCGTTCATCTCTGTTATTTTATCACGATAGCGGAGATTGAGAAAGCTAGGAGCCGACTTCGACGTAATAATTCATTTGATACGTATTCCAATAGCCCGTATTGTCACAGCCCGTCAGAGCAGCAGGAGTCGCTTGTCCGCTGGGTATACTTTCAAGCCGAGCAAGAAGGATCGTTCGTTGTGGTGTGCCATTACAATTGATCTTTAAATAGCCTGAACAACCCGACAGCTCGCCCGCGACGCAGCGAGGATCGCGGATTGCTGTTGCGCTCTGCAATAATCCCGCATCAAATAAAACCCTAGGAATCGTCGGGTTACCGCCATTTACCCAGCCCTGGCCGTTTGCCGCACCGCCGCCTGCGGTAATGAAATTACCGTTATCTAAATGATACGTCTGAATGACTTTTGCGAGATCGTTTAAATTTTGTCTGCGCTGAGAATCACGGGCTTTCTGCTGCACCCCGCTAAAAGCAACGATTGAAATTGCGGCAAGTATCCCAATTACCACGATAACGATAAGTAGCTCAACGATAGTGAAGCCTGTCTGTTTTGCTCGCCAAGTCTGCATATTACCCCATTGTATCGGGTACCAAAAGAAAGCGCAACCGATATGATCGGCTACGCTTTTAGTTGGCGGGAACGCGAGCTAAAAGCTAGACGTCTTTTTCTTCAGGTTCATATTCGTCATAATCCGCCTGGCGCTGCTTTTCCGCTTTTTGATCGTGGCGCTCTTCCATTCTGCCTTTTTGTTCATGCAACTTATTCACGGTCGTGTCCTTTGCTTTTTGCAGCTTGTCCTTTGCATCATCGAGCATACCCATCACACACCTCCTTCTGCTAGTTGTTGTGCTTTTATTATGACGAGCTTTGAAAATTAGATCTGTAAAGCAGATTACAGAACGATACCGCCGCCTAGACAAATATCTCCGCTATATACCACGACAGATTGACCACTTGCAATTGCCCGCTGTTCGTCGTGAAGCGTCAACGCAACCGTGTCGCCGTCCAGTACAACATCAGCCGCGGTTAGCGCGGCCCGATGGCGAATGCGGATATCGTACACGCCTGGCGCGGGCGTATCATTAATCCAGTGAACCGCATCCAGCAGAACGGTTGCTTTCCACAGCGTCGCATCATTCAAATCTGTCGTCACATAAACTTCATTTTTATCCATATCCTTGCCAACGACGTAATATGGCAATCCACCACCAAGATCCAAACCATGACGCTGACCAAGCGTATAGAAAATTGCGCCGTCGTGGTGTCCCAGCACGCTCCCTGATTTCTTATCGATAATTTTACCTGGTACTTGCTCGACGTATTGCGACAAAAATTCGCGAATCCCGACTTTACCCACAAAGCAAATACCTTGCGAATCTTTCTTTCCCGCCGTAAATAACCCGCGTGCATTTGCCATTTCGCGAACAGTCGGCTTTGTGTATTCACCAAGGGGAAACAGCGTCTTTTCAAGCGCTGCGCCTGTGACGCGGTACAAGAAATACGTTTGATCTTTATTGGCATCGACAGCCATCTTAAGTACGCCATTTTCGACACGCGCATAATGCCCCGTCGCAATCATGTCAGCTCCATCTTCGAGCGCGGTTTCTAAAAATATTTTAAATTTCACTTCCTGATTACACATAATGTCAGGGTTTGGCGTTCGGCCCGCTTTATATTCACTAATCATATAATCAACGACTTTGTGCTTATACTCATTCTCAAAATCGTAGACTTTAAAATCAATCCCCAGCTGCACGGCAACTCGTTTCGCATCAGCCAAATCATCCGCCCATGGGCACTTCATACCAGGTAAATCCTGCGTCCAGTTTTTCATATAGACACCAGTTACATCATAACCCTGCTCCTTAAGCAGTGCCGCTGTCAGACTACTATCCACACCGCCGCTCATACCTACATATACTTTTGTCATCGCGTACCTACAATATAAAAGGCGACTACTTTCACTAGCTCGCTCCCCGCCAAGTACCAACCGGTTGGGGTAAGCCACCACAAATTAGACCATTGTCGATCAATTGATACGGGATGATTGCGAACAGTCACCGTCGATCCTGCTCGCTTGTTAAATTCCAAACTCGCGCGCCGCTGGTGGTACCCCGACGTCACCAGAATAACCGAGGAAATGTCATTATCGACAAATATATTTAATGTGTTTTCCGCATTCTGACGCGTCGTTTCACCTTCTTCCTCTGTAATGACATCGTCGGCAGGCACACCGGCATCGAGTGCGATATCACGCATCGCTTCTGCGTTGGATGGGCCGGATTTATCTTGGGCCGCACCAGAAAAGATCAGCCGCGGCGCCCACCCGCTTTTATATAGCTCGATCGCCTCACGGGCACGCGACTGCGTATCGCCCCCGCTAACTGCCACGATAGCGTCAACAGGCTGACAAGACGGTGTATGATCGGGAAGATCTTTGCATAATTTCAAATCATCTGGCCCCAAATAAACAGTTAACGAAAAGATGACCGTCGTTAAAATTGCAAACAATATAATAATCAATCTCATGCCGCCACCCTTTGCCGCTCACGTGTGATCTCTTCGATGATAATATCACCAGCCTTGGCAATCGTCTCGGCTGTCGACAGATGACCAAGTGTCAAGCGCAAGCTGCCATCAGCAATTTCTGGCGCTAAATTAATCGCAGTCAAGACATGCGAGCGCGTCCCTTTGTTCGCCGCACACGCGCTGCCCGTTGCGACCATTACGCCGCGCATCTCGAGCGCAAACACCAATCGCTCCGCATCAAGTCCCGGAAATGAGATATGCAAATGACCCGGCAAACGACGCTTTTGCGAACCCGAAATGACCGCGTCCGAAAATGCATCGGTCAGTTTTTTTTGCAGCCCATCGCGCAGAAGACGCAGCCGATCTGCCTCGTATTTTCTGTGGGCATCCGCAAGCTCCATAGCTTTGGCAAATCCAACTACTCCCGCAACGTTTTCAGTACCACTGCGCACGCCTCTCTCTTGGCCGCCACCTACGATCTGTGGATTGAGCAGCACATGACTTGAGGCCCACAGTAAACCTACTTGCTTTGGTCCGTACACCTTGCCTGCGTTTAGCGTCAGCATATCAACGCCAAGCCGAGAAACATGAATATCTAATTGACCAGCCCCTTGCGACGCATCACTGTGAAGGTAAATTGGCGTCGTATTGCCAGATTGGCGTCGCTTGCCACGCTCGCTATGCACGACTGCTGCGATATCGCGAAGCGGCTGGACTGTACCTAGTTCGTTATTTGCAAGGGCGATACTGATTAGCCGTGTGTCGGGGCGAATAGCAACGCGAATTGCATCAGCCGAAACTACCCCTTTATCGTCACTAGCGACGACCGTGTGATCGTGGCGTTTTGCCGCAGCAAGCACTGCATGATGTTCGATGTTTGCAGTAATGACGTGTCCGCCAACACTGGTAAACGCCAGATTTATTGATTCAGTAGCCCCTGCCGTTATGACGAGCTCGTCACCCTTCGCACCAATTGCCGCGCCAATTACCTGCTTTGCAGCTTCATAATCTTGACGGACTGACAGCGCAGGAGCATAAGGGCTAGATGGGTTAAAAAAAAGTTCAGAAAAGTATGGCTGCATCACACGAAGAACACGCTCGTCCATCGGAGTAGCGGCGGCATGGTCAAGGTATAGTAATTCTGATTGCATCACTCTTCTTAGTATAGCAAATTTAGGCGAGCATTTTGCCTGTACGCGGGTCACGCTTGTACACGCCGCGCGCAACTTGCTCGTAGTACATGCGTGTGGCCATGACGAGATTATCTAGTTCCGCACCTTCGATAAAGGTATAGCGAGAACCACCCTGGACTTTTAATATGCCATTATCATGCACTTCGTAGCGAGTTGTCGACTGTTCTATTTCGCCCGTTTGAGCATTAGGTCCCTCTTCGTACCAGATCCAAGTTTTTTCATCCAAGCAAAAAAATTCTCGCCTGTAGCCGTCTGGGATCGGGCCGAAAAGCTTTGCGCCAATTTCACTTTCTAGTTGAATAAGTTCACGTTCCGTAAATTTACTGAACAAGTGTTTCTTCGGCATACGAAGTGCAGCAGCTCCTTGATCGGAGTCGCCGGTAATGAGTTGCAAGGCTTTTTTAAATAGACTGCTCATAGTACTAACCTAAGCGGCTTTGTCGAACATATCCTGCGTCGAGCTCTGCACATCAGGCTCTTGTGCAGTGAACATATCCGGATCAATCTCGTCTACTTCTGTAAGGTTTATCGTATCCTCGCTTTTTAGCGCTGACTGGTCAAACATCGCCGTGCGGACTTCGTCGTCGCCGTTGTCGCTAAGATCAAAGTTATTCTCCTGATATGCCTGTCGAAACTGCGTCAGTCGAGCCCCGATAGCGCCGACTTCTCGTAACTGGCCTTGGCGCAGTTTTTCGGCTGTCACAGGGATAGCCTCTAATACACCTGACGGTATTGAAGCAAGAGCTTCTGCGGCAGCGCGGCGCGCGCGAAGCACTTCAATCGACGTCTGGTCGGTGTCGAGCTGACGTTCCGGTGCATAAGATTCTACACCATACCATGATGGCTGCTCGGATTGTGGCGGCGTATATTGTTCTTGTTGCATAGTAAACTTCCACTTTATACATTAAAGTTAGTGCGTTTTACTGTTTGTATTTATTATTAGAGTGCGAATAACGCATGAGCATTTGCTGACGTTATAGCAGCTAGTTCATCAAATGACAATCCATGGATTCTCGCATGATGTTCAGCTACTTGTCTAACATATGCTGGCTCATTCACTTTACCACGTAAGGGACTAGGTGTCAAGAAAGGCGCGTCGGTTTCGACAAGCAATCGATCCACGGGGATTGAGGCGAACATTTCCTTCTGCGGCTCATCCTTAGTGAAGGTACTAATGCCATTAACGCCAATATACAAACCTCGTTCAATTGCAGCCATCATGTTCTCTTTTGAATCAGTAAAACTATGTAAAACTCCTCTGATGTTCGGCGCGTAACTATCGAAAATAGGCCAAAAATCATCAAAAGCGTCGCGCACATGAAAAATAATTGGCAAATCCCGAGATATAGCCAGCTCGATTTGCACCCTTAACGCCGCGATCTGGACTTCGCGGGGGCTGTGTGTGTAGAAATAATCTAGACCAATCTCGCCCACCGCAACGATCTTTTGACTCTGCAACGCCTCTAATGCAGCGTATCCGTCTTTAGTGTCGTGCGGATGGACGCCGATCGACGCAAAGACGTGATCATACTTCTCGGCAAATTGAATTGCTTCTAGCGAACTTTGCTCACTGGTACCAACGCATACCATCTTTTCCACCCCCGATTCTTGAGCACGGCGTAAGATGTCACTAGTCGCAAGCGGATAGCTTGGCTCATGTACGTGACAATGCGTATCAACAAGCATCCTACACTCCTGTTATAGGTGGTGTAGCGGATTTCGAAGCAGCGCGTGGATCCTCAGAATACTGATAAATCTTTGGAAATAGACCACCTGGCGACTCGATTGGAGCAATAACGCCACTGCCAAACGTTTTTTCAATCACCGCCGAGGTATTAGGTAGAAACGGCGCAAGCTGGTGACCGATCTGGACTAACGTACCAACAGCATGTCCGAGCACTTCACCGAGATGCGCTTCGGCATCAGGATCAGACTCTCGATTTTTTGCAATTTCCCATGGCTTGACCATTTCGATATATTTATTTAATGAACGAACCGTCAGCCAAACATTATCCAACGCTTGGTCGAATTGCAAATTATTCATAGCATCAAAGTATGGCTTCATATCGTGGTCGGATTGCAAAGCGTCACCGATAACACCACTCTGATAGCGCGATACCATACTGGCAACACGTGAGATTAAATTACCAAGATCATTACCAAGCTCAGTGTTATAAGCCGTTTCAAACTTTTCCCAGGTAAAGTCACCGTCATCAAGCGTTGGAATATGACGCGAGAAGAAGTAGCGGAATGCATCCAGACCATATTCATCAATGACTTTGTTCGGATCAACAACGTTGCCAAGCGATTTGCTCATTTTGACGTTACCAACATTAATATGGCCATGCACCATCAGCTTCTTTGGCAGTGAAATACCAAGACCGAGTAGCATTGCAGGCCAAATACCCGCATGGAACCGAAGAATATCTTTGCCAATCACCTGCACATCGGCTGGCCAGTATTCTTGCCAACCTTCTTTGTCGGGATAGCCAAGGACGGTAATGTAATTAGCGAGCGCATCAATCCAGACGTACATGATTTGATCCGGATCACCAGGGACAGCAACACCCCAAGTCAGATTTTTACGCGGACGAGAAATACTGACATCCTGAAGACCATCCTTGATCAGTTCTAGAAACTCTTTTTTGCGGAATTCCGGCATGATTTCCATGCGGCCAGTTTCGATAGCGTCCCGCACTTTCTCAGTAAAGGCACTCGTTTTCAGATAATAGTTATCCTCACTGAGTCGTTGATACGGCTGGTTGTGGTCAGGGCAGACGCCGTTATTTGTGGTCGCCTCTTTGTCAGTTACAAATGACTCACACCCCTGGC
>CBIHME010000019.1:0-9522 GCA_966210965.1 uncultured bacterium | reverse complement strand
ATATTCATCAAAGAAATTGATTGTTCGTACGGCAATATCGAGTGCGAAATCAAGGCTAGCGATTGGCTGGGCTGGGGTTGCCCAAATACCAACTTCAACACCGCTTTTGGTGGTAGCGGTTTTTCGGTGCAGTTCACCGGTTACCCATGCCAGCAGATAAGTACTCATGCGAGGTGTCGTATCGAACGTGGTGACGAGTAGGTCATCTTGGGTATTCTGTGAACGAACGGGCATATTTCCTAGGACAGTTACATCTTGTTCGGTAGCTAGTGTGACATCGAAGGTGGCTTTTGCTTCAGGCTCATCAATACATGGAAAAACTTCACGGGCATGGTGGCTTTCGAATTGAGTAGCGATTAATTCTTTTTTTACTCCATCATGTTCGTAGTAACAAGGATACATACCATGCATCGCATCGCTAATTTTGCCGCTAAATGAGATAGTAGCGACATGTTTTCCGGTGAGGACGTCCGGGTGGAGAATTGATAGCTCATCATTGTCGCCTAAGGACCATTCGGCTGTCTTGCCGTCGACAGTGGCGGATTCGACTGTTAGTTCTTTGGCGTGTACAATAATCTTGCCGGTATCACCGGTGGATTCGCCATTGACGGTGATCAGGCCTTTAAAAACCCGACCTTTTCGATCTATCGTTAGCGAAAGCTGATAATGATCGGGGATAAATTGTTGGATAAGTCGTGATACTGTCTTCATCTATCTATTATAACAAAGGTATAATAAGTTTATGAAACGTGCATATAAAACCAGACGATCTATAGTCGCGTTTATCGCGTTAGTGATCGCAGTGATCGTTATCGCGTATCATCCGAACCTTCAGCAGCCAAGCGTCTCTCCCCCGCAAACACCATCGACAACTCTGACGCCAAGTGGTGATGCCGCTGAGGCCCTAGAAAAACTGCCAGTGAAGGGTAGAGCGCCAAAGACTGGAGATACGGAATATTCACGTACTTTATTTGGCGATGGATGGGAGAGTCAGGCTGGTTGCGATGTACGTAATGTCATTTTGCGTCGCGATCTGGTGGATATTCAGTTGGACGATGCGGGTTGTAAAGTTGTTAGTGGACTGTTGAACGACCCGTATACTGGTAAGTCAGTGGCGTTCACGCGAGGAGCTGACACTAGTGACGACGTGCAGATTGATCATGTTGTTGCACTGAGCAATGCGTGGCAAACTGGTGCGCAATCGCTCACCTATGAACAAAGGGTAGCGTTTGCAAATGACCCACTCGAGTTACTAGCCGTTGATGGCCCGACCAACCAGCAAAAATCAGATGCGGATGCTGCAACCTGGCTACCGCCGAACAAAGCGTTTCGGTGTCAGTACGTTGCTCGGCAAATTGCTATCAAGGCTAAGTATCAGTTATGGGTAACGCAGCCCGAAAAGAATGCAATGACTCAGGTGCTTTCGACCTGTCCAGGTCAAAAAATGCCAATGCCATAACTTTCCACCCTGGCCCAGTATCGACTGGGTCAGGGTGTATTCATTTCTAGTCTTGTCATCGCTTGTCATCGAGTTTATAATTTGCCATAGCTAGTTAAATCTGGTGTTCCTGCAACATTAGGAGAAGAATATGGCTGATGAGCCAGCAGTAGAGGATTTGCCTATTAGTGTGCCAACTAATCTAGACGAAGTCGATGCGCTGTTCGCTAGAAAGCGAAAACTCAAGCCGAAGATTGATGAGGCGACTGCGCAGCTACAGGCGATACGCGCAAACGCCCTGTCGCTTCAAAAGACTGTCGTCTCGCCGCTATTAAAAGTGGACCAGGCGATAGATGACGCAATTGAGCAATATTTGACCGAAAATCGATCGTCATTGCGCCGAAAGCATGGCAAGACCATTACGCTCTCGAACGGCCAAGTTAAATGGTTTGTCCGAAAGGCTGTTGAGCTGCCAAAAGATCAATCGCCTATGCTTGCCGCACTTGAAGGACGTAAGGGAGGCGACAGGTATATCACTTATACGCCAACTGCAAACGAAGGTGCGATAGCTAACGCGCCAAGATCGATCAAAAGATTTCTTGCGGCATTCGGTGTTGTTGTTGCGCGGTTTGAACATCTGAATATCAATGTCGAGGGGTTTAAGGATCCAATTAAGCTGTATCGACGTCGGTACTTCGGACCGCTTCGGCAGAAGTGAATTTATCAGTATTTACTAGTGGCCCCGGACGAATTTCGTTCGGGGCCAAGTCATGCCTAGAATCTTGTTGAGTATAATTCAAGCTGCATTTCTGTAGCAAGCTGCTGCAGTCGGGGCGTAAGTAGTTTCGTGGCTAATTTTACTGTTTGTATCGTGCATCTTATTAAGCGAGGAAACGATAGTACGTAAAAAACAAAATACATAAAGGGAACTGCGAATGTTATCCCACTTTTTTTAGCTAGCGATATCTTTTCGCTTGACCATACAATCGCCACAAGCCATAAGCTGACGCCAGTCCAGCTGAGGGTTAATAAAGTGCTGCTGCGTAGCGTCGCGGCGGTGTAGAAGAAATATGTCAGTATTGTTATATAAGCCAGCAGACCAATACTCGCGAATAGGGTGGCGGTAAAGTTATGGCATGACAAAAAATTATTACGCTTTCCGCCGTCTCGTATTTTAGTCGTATGCCAAGCGAGCGCTTTTCTTACTGTTTCGTTGCTCAGCTTTGCAAAGATTGGCGGCAGCGTGCGGATTGAGGTAATTGGCGTACTATCTATTACTACTGCAGATGGAATGGGGTGGTTTGCATTGGTTTTTTTATGTTTTCTCATTACGCGCAGGTCATGCCAGGTCGCAAGTAGGATCGTCGCGGTCGCCAAAATCGCCGCTATACTTAAGATAATTTCACTGGATCGTAGGATTAACTGCTCGTTCATATTTTATCAATAGACACCAATTTAAATGAGTACAGCCCACGCAGCTCGCTATATATACCTATGCAAGTTTGCAGGACGAGTTTTGGTGGTCCACTGGCGGTAAACACGCTCACGTCTGTGGGGGGTACTAGTTGTGATGTCGTGTATTCATAATGAAATGCGTAACCGGTGTCCGTTAGTACGATAGCTTCCGCGCCCGGCGGTACTTCCGGTAGGGTTTCAAATATCTGTGACTGTGCATGACCATAAATTAATGTCGTACCGTTGCTATTGTTTATTGGCATAGAGATATCGGCGTAGTATGCGTTATCTAGATCGACATCCCAGCTGGCATTGTCCGGGTTATATGATCCAACTTTTACGGGCAAGTCGATCGAGACCGAAGGTACCGTAATGTGCACTGGGGTGCCTTGTGTGGCGGGTATGGCCCTTTGTGGTCGTGGTGCCGAAACGATGGTCGAGATGGGCGCAGCTGAAGCGGGAATCGGAGTGATGTTCACTGTATAGAACATCACTCCGACGGCAAGGTTAAGTAAGCCAGCGAGGCTGTAGAAAGGTGCTTTCTTACGTAACCATTCATTCATATGCGTCGTCCGTATTCGATTACGATTGCATTTTACTATAGGTACCTAGTGCAACACGTGAGCCAAGTATTGCTGCCGCAAGAAGACCTATCAGGCTCGCTGTAATCCCGAAAGTCGATTCGGTACTGGTTTCTGGGAGAACTGCTGGGGCTGCTCCCATGCCACCTACTGGCGCTGCAACAGGACTGATTGCTCCCATGCCGCCCACGGGGCGAACGGGCGCGGCGCCTGATCCACCGACCGGTGCAACGGGTGCAGGGGGGGTGACTGCCGCAACGACACAGCCACCGTTCGTAATAGTCACATCGATGACTGTCCCGTTTGAATTGGTCGCAGAGCCGGATGTTGCGCCGCCGCCAGAGGTGTTGTCACTGACCTTGGCGTCTCCCGATGTGGCCTCTTGGTTATTATTGTTGATAACCGTGAATTTGTTGTCATTCTCGACTTTACAAGTAAAATCGTCTTTGACAACGCATGAATTTGTTGAGTCTGGGCCTGTGTTCGAAATTGAACAGCTATCTGTCGCACCGACTGATGCGCTCGTTCCGCTTAGACCAGCTACTGCGATTGCCAAACCTAATAATAGTTTTTTCATTGTGAACCTCCTTTGATTGTGTAGAGTTGATGAACCTCCCTTGAATTAGTATGTAATTGATACTTTTTGCAAACGAATGTTTATCTTGGTTACGTTAATAATAGTCCTCGTTGTAATATTTGTAAATGCATATAGTCACATGATAGCCAACTGAGAACCCACTACATCTATAAAAGCCGCCCGATTATTTGAGCGGCTTTTTTGAAGTGAGGAAGCTAACTAATTTAATTCGACGAGTTCAATATCGAACACAAGGTCGGAATTTGGTGGTATGTTTGCTGCTGCGCGTACAGATCCGTAGGCCATCGCCGATGGAATGATAAGGCGTCTCGTGCCACCGACTTTCATGCCTGGAACGCCCTTCGTCCATCCCGCAATAACTTGATTCAGTCCAAAGCTAATTGGTTTGCCGAAATCGTGTGAGCTTTGAAAAATTGTTCCGTCTTTGCATAGAGCACCGGTGTAATGTGCGGTAATCGTTGCATCGGAAGGGACGACATCGCCCGTGCCCTCTACGATGTCAATTATTTGTAGTTCAGGAACCGAGCTAATCGGTGTGAAATTAGCTAATTTTGTTCCTTCAAGTGGGGTGTTTTGCTCTGTCATACTTCTAGTTTACTATGATTTAACATTTTGTACGAATCGACAGAGGAGTAAAATAGATAGTGGAAAAGGAGATTATTATATGGATGCACGACAGTTACGCAATGAAGCAGAAAAATTGCGCAGGACGGCGGATAGCCGTCATAAGGAGGCAAACCGATTTCAAACTAACGCCGATGCTCATGCGAGTGACGGTGATGATGTGCGCGCTGGAATAGACGCGCAGCAGGCGGAACGCATGGAGGCGGAAGCTGCGGCTATGGAGCAGCAGGCAGAACAGGCTGACGTTGCACTTTCTGCGGTTGCTGCACGCGTTCACCACCTCAATACCGAGAAGGCGCAACTCGAATCCGAATTCAAGGAAAAAATTGCCAACATAGACAAGGAGATCCAACGGCTGACGGGTGGTGCCACCGGGTTACTATAAAGGAAAGCGGGTAGTATGGTAGCGAACATTGATCAGTTAACGAACCACGGGGGCAGTGTATGCAATCCAATCAGGTAGTTCCTCATCAGTTTTTACCCTTGGTAACGGACGCTCATTCAGCTGCAAAAAGGCTGCTCGGATCTGTTCTTGAACGAGAAATAGACGGTAAGTTAGTCCGCGTCAGGATTGTCGAGACAGAGGCATACGATCAGACTGATGCGGCGAGCCATAGTTTTAACGGACGCACTCCTCGCGTAGAGACGATGTTCGGCCCGGCGGGTCACGCGTATGTCTATTTTACGTATGGGATGCATTATTGCTGTAATATCGTGGCTGGTGAGGAAGGTTACGGCGCGGGCGTGCTTATTCGTGCAGTAGAGCCGCTTACCGGTATTGAAGTGCTCGAGGCTCGTCGAGGTAAGCAGGGGGTCGAGGTAACAAATGGCCCCGCAAAGCTGTGTCAGGCGCTTGGAATAAATCTGGATATGAATGGACATGATCTGTCGGTCGCACCGTTTAAGCTGGTGATGCAATCGAAATTACCTGAACCAGATATCGTTACGGCAACGCGCATCGGTATTAGTAAAGCGAAAGAGGTGTTGTGGCGATTTTATATCATTGATAATCCTTACGTATCAGTAAAGGCGGCTTCAGTGAAATAACTTGCGACAGATAATGACAGGTGCTATACTATGGTCAGTACATTATTCCGGCCAGCAGGTCGGATTTTTTCATAAAAAGAAGGAGAATTCGTTATGGAAGATATAAATATTAAACAATTGACATTAGCGGTCCGCACGATCGCAGAGGAAAAGAACTTGCCCGAAGAGGTTGTTCTATCAGTTATCGAGCAGGCGATTGCTGCCGCATGGCGTCGCGATAATGGTGAACGCGACCAAGAAGTTCGCGCAGAATTAAATGTGAATGACGGTACGGCGAATGTATTTGTTGCCCGTGAAGTCGTCGAAGAGGTCGGCAGCGATGCGGTCGAAATCAGCCTAGAGGACGCAAAAAAGGTTAAAGCCGATGCAGTAATTGGCGATACAATCGAAGACAAGTTTGAAGTTGTCAGTTTTGGTCGTGTTGCGGCTCAGACTGCCAAGCAAGTCGTTCTGCAGCGTCTACGTGAGGCTGAACGCGAAGTAGTACTCGAAGAGTACGAAGACAAGATCGGTACAATCGTGAACGGTACTGTTCAGCGAGTTGAACCACGTGTTATCCGTGTCGAATTGGGTAAAGCGACTGGTATTATCCCGCAAAGCGAGCAAATCCAAGGTGAGTTCTACAGCATCGGTAGCCGGATTAAAGTGTTCATTAAAGATATCGAACGCGACAACCGCGGCCCACAACTAATCCTTTCTCGTGGCAACGAAGCTTTCGTTGAATATTTATTCCGCCAAGAAGTTCCTGAGATGGAAACTGGCGCCGTAGAGATTAAGGCGATTGCTCGTGAAGCCGGTCGTCGCACAAAACTCGCCGTCGTCTCAACCGTTCCTGGTGTTGATCCGGTTGGTACATTCGTCGGTGGTCACGGAACGCGTGTTCAGGCGGTTATGAATGAAATTGGTGATCAGGAAAAGATTGATATCATTACCTTTGACGAAAACAATGAACAATTTATTCGTAATGCGCTAAGCCCAGCTGAAGTGGTGAAAGTTGAAATTGACGAAGCGGCAAAACGTGCAAAGGTATTTGTCTATGAAGATCAGCAATCGATCGCTATCGGTCGCGGTGGTCAAAATGTGCGTCTAGCAAGCCGCCTTACTGGTTACGAATTGGACATCGAAACAGCTCAAGTTGTGACTGAAAAGCCAGCTGAATCGAAGCCTCGTAAGAATATCGAAGACAGCCTTATGAATGCTGTTGAAGAATCAACCGAAGAGTAAATCGGCGTAACATAAATAAAATACCTCCGCTGTCATAGCGGAGGTATTTTATTTGCGTAATCGCTTAACGCTGCTTGATCATTATTTCCAAATTAGAAATATAATGTGCTGCGTTGATACGATTATGTTTTTTTAAGTAGGCAAGATGAACCTGAACGAATGGGTAGTGGTTGTCGGGATAGTCAACGGCAGAGGGGCTGTAGGCGCCTTTGGTGACCATGGTAGGGTCTTGTTCAAACTCTTCCAGCTTTGCCGTTATTTCCTCTACGGTCAATGTCGGGGTCATTATGCTGCCGCCGTTTTTACTTGCTTTGGCTTCTTGACTTCTTTTTTGCGATCTTTTCCTTTGGACATATGGATCTTTCCGTGTAAATTCACACTAGTACATGCCAGTATGCGCTTATTTTTCCAAAAAAGCTAGTGTTGTCAAATATTAGCACTCTATTGACGAGAGTGCTAATTATTCGATATACTAATACATAGTAAAGAGTGTAAACCAGCTTAAAACGCTTGCGCTACAGCTAGGGAGGATTGATAATAAGAGTATGGCAGATGATTTCGCAGATTTTTTATCGCATTTAACTGACAACGCACGTGTCAGCCTGCAGCATGCTGATGCAATTGCCAGAGGTTACGGTAGTGCCTATATTGGCACCGAGCATCTGTTGCTTGGCGTGCTTGCACAGGGTTCGTCGGTCGGCGCCAAGGTGCTTGCCGACGCGGGCATAACACTTGATCGTGCAGAACTCGCCCTTAATTTAACGCCGCGCACTCTTGTTGTCAGCACTGGCGCCAAGGGGCTATCGGAAACGGCGAAATTGACGCTAAAGATGGGATGGGATATTGCACAGGAATTCCACCAAGACTATCTGGGTACTGAACATATTCTATACAGTATTCTCAGTCAAAAAAATGCACGAGCAACCGTCTTGCTGCGAGATATGAATATCGATATAGGTAGTCTTGTCGGTGAATTAGAGGGCTTTTTCGATCGTCAGAATGCATCGTATAACGATAATGAAACTATGCAAAATAATCCAACAAAACGTCGCGCAGGCCGCGGCGGCATGCTCGAGACATTCGGCGTTGATTTAACGGCGAAGGCAAAGCTTGGTGAGCTCGATCCTGTGATTGGTCGAGACGATCAAGAGGAGCGCCTCGTAACAATATTGAGTCGTCGTACGAAAAATAATCCTGTTTTAATTGGCGAGCCTGGTGTGGGCAAGACGGCTATCGTCGAGGGGTTGGCTCAACGCATTGCGCGCGAAGACGTCCCTGACCACCTTTTAGATAAAAGGGTGATACAGCTTGATCTGGCTGCTATGATTGCAGGTACGAAATATCGTGGTGAGTTTGAGGAACGTTTGAAAAAAGTCGTAGAAGAGCTCCGCCAGCAAAAGAACGTGTTAGTGTTCATCGATGAATTGCATCTGCTTGTTGGTGCTGGTGCAGCAGAGGGTGCGCTTGATGCGGCTAATATGTTAAAGCCGGCGCTTTCTCGTGGCGAGTTGCATTTGATCGGCGCGACAACTGTCGACGAGTATCGCAAGCACATTGAAAAGGATAGCGCTCTGGAACGCCGTTTTCAGACGATCGTAGTGCCAGAGCCTAATATCAAGGATACGATTGCGATCATTAAAGGACTGCGCAGTCACTACGAGAGCCACCACGGTGTCACGATGAGTGACGAAGTTGTTGAAGATGCGGTCTATATGGCGGAACGCTACGTAAGTGAGCGCTTTATGCCGGACAAAGCAATTGATGTTATCGATGAAGCGGCGGCGTTGGTTCGCGTAAAATCCGGTCGAAAACCTAGTAAATTGCGCGACTTTACACGTCAACTAAAGAATTTGAATGAAAAAATGGAAGATGCGGTTGCGAGTGAAGATTATGAGCGCGCCGCACTATACAAGACCAGAATCAGTCAGATTAGCGTAAAGCTAGAAGAGACGCGTCAAGACTATGAACAAAATAGTCCGATCAAATTAAAAGATGACGACGTTGCACACGCAATTGCAACGATGACGGGAATACCAGTTAAGCGTGTGCAAAAATCTGAAGCGAAATTACTTCGAAATCTTGAGAAGCATTTAGGTAAGTTTGTTATCGGTCAAAATGAGGCAGTCGAAAAAGTAGCGCGCGCCATTCGTCGAAGCCGCAGCGGCGTCGCCAGTACGAAGCGACCAATCGGATCCTTCGTATTTATGGGACCTACTGGCGTAGGTAAGACGGAGCTAGCGAGGGTTTTGGCCCGCGAGGTCTTTGGTAGTGAAGATTCTTTGATTAAAATTGACATGAGCGAGTTCGGCGAACGGCACACAAGTAGTCGTCTTGTCGGTGCACCGGCTGGATATGTCGGCTATGATGATGGCGGGCAGTTGACCGATAAGATCAGACGTCAGCCATACAGTGTCGTATTATTTGATGAAATCGAAAAGGCGCACCCCGATGTATTCCATTTGCTGCTGCAGTTGCTTGAGGACGGTAAGTTAACCGATTCCAAAAATCGCAGCGTTGATTTTACGAATACAATCGTCATTCTCACAAGTAACCTT
>CBIHME010000018.1:0-9671 GCA_966210965.1 uncultured bacterium | reverse complement strand
CCGCGCTCGGTGAAAAAAAATGGCCGAATTAAGAATTTATTAAAATCTAATAAATTAAGAGTATAGTTATTTAATATAACAATAAAAGATTATCATGGAAGCCAATCCCGCCAAACTGCAAAAAGAGCCAGACGCTATGCCGTATTTCAAGCGTTTATTAGATGGGATTAGGAAAAAGAGCCTAAAAGCGGAAGACGTTCTTGACGAACTGGGATATATCGACGGTACGGCCGAGGCAGTACAGGGCAGATTAGATCGAGCATTTTATGCGGCAATCATGATTCAACGGGATGCAATTATGTCGCGCGACACCCAGGCGCTACAGTTTGCGAATGAAGTTTCATATCTGACGTATCACATGGGGTATCATAACGAGTATCTTCCCGCACGAGATTATCCAGACGAATTAAAGGAGCGTAATTTTGTTAGCGGAGGCGAGCTAAAATTATTGCAGGTGAAAAATATGCAAGCTACGTTGCAATCGCTACTTAGTGATGCTGAGGCTCGCGCGAGTTTTAAGGCTGCAAGTGGCAATTCTATGGATGACTATGAGATTAAAGCCGAGGCGGAACTGCGACTAGCAGCAGTCCAGCAATATGCGACCACGAATCAGATTGATGTCGCGGCAAACGCCATAGAGGATGATCGCCACGATAGTAAGTCGGGTGGTATGCTAAAGCGCAGTAAAGAGGTTATCATGCCACTTGTCACTAAGACGGCGGCCGCGATTACGCTAACGGCCATGACATTGATTGCGACGTCAAATGCGAGCCATGCCGCGGAAAGTAATCCAATCGACGATGAAACCTATGATCCCGATGATGCCGCGCGTAAAACTATCCGCAAGCTGGCGAATCCTATTGCGTTGGCTCCTCCACAAGATAATAACTTTCAACCGCCAGTGCGTGTCGAAGCATCTCCGCCACCCGCAAAAAAACCTGATGGATCAATTAAAATTGCCGCGCCGGCGGATAATAATTTCAAACCGCCAATGATTGTCGAGGCAAGCCCGGGGCCGAATATAAATACCATACCGAACGTGCCGAATACGCCGCCTGCCGCACCAAAGCCAGCGATTGAGCGTGCACCGATTCCTGAAGTGATTGTCGATCCTGGATTGGCAGGCGAGACGATGTGGAAGGCTGAGCAGTTAGAGCAAATCAAGGCCAATCTGCAAGTATACCTTGAAGTCCAAGCCGAGACCGGTGTGCCATGGGAGGTCATGGCCGCGTTACATGATCGTGAGTATGGCCTTAAGGTAGAAAACCCGAGTAACGGTCAGGGAATTTATCAGCTATACAGTACTGGTGAATATTTTGCGCCAGGCGTCGTGTCGCTTGCAGAATTCAAACACCAGACAATCCTTGCTGCGAATTTTTTAAAGGGTAAAGCCCTAGACAATAGCCGGGTTGGCGGGCCTATGGATTATAGTAATCCCGATAAAATTAAAGACACCCTGTTTTCTTATAATGGGCGTGCGGCGCAATATTTCGAGCAAGCCGCTCGGCTGGGCTTTGCACTGGGCGCCGAAGGTTCACCGTACGTTATGAACATGGCGGACGACAGGCGTAATAGTGATCTTAATCCTGGATGGGGGCAGATTCTTGTTGATAATGGGCCGCTCGGAAAGGCGAACAAGCGACCAGGTGCCTGGCCGCTTATCGAAGGATTACGAAAAATTAATCAGATTTCACGCGATCGGATCGCTGCTCAATACGCGGCCGAAGATGCCGCCGCAGCGGAGAATAATGCTAAAAAGGTCATTCAGAAGCCTGAACTGCAGCGCAAAGAAACAGCTAATTGGGTATTTCCGGTTGCTGGCGGGTATATTAATAGCCCGTATGGGCAACGCGGCCCTGCGTTTCATGACGGTATCGATTCACCGGCAAATGTCGGATCTGATTTTCTTGCAATGGAAGATGGCGAGGTAATTGAGCACCGATACGAGGATGTTACTGGTCAGATGTGGTGCATTAAGGCGCTTGAAGGTGTCGGCTATACTGGACCTTTGAAGGACCCCGTGCAGAAGACTATTTTTGTAAAGCACCTTATCGGTGACGACGTCTATGTTAGTCGGTATGATCATTTAAGTGAATTCTCTGCCAATGTTGGCGATATCGTCAAGGCTGGCCAACCGGTTGGAAAAATTGGTTCATCTGGCTGTTCGACTGGTGGTCATGCACATGTGGGTATGCAGAAAAACGGCCAATCAATCAACCCTGCCGAGTTATTTCATTAGTATTCATTATTCGTATCTGCCTGATACTTTAATCTGTTGATTAAAATCTCAGGTAGATGCTGGGGGGCGGCCCCAGCGACCGACTCAAGTTTGAAAGGGAGAGTTACCTTTTTAATTACCGAGATGATATGTTTTTCCTGCATTGTCAATGCTTCACTCAACTCGATGCGATGTCCGCAACATGGATGAATGAGATACCAGGGTCGTCGTAGTACGACGGGGGGATTACTTTCGTACTGTACGCATGGTTCAGTGGCGCCGCATTGTATTGCTCGATGACGATAGAACCGTTACCAAGCACTTCTGATACGATGGCAACATGACCATACTTTCCCGTGCGCATAGTTTCGTCGCCCGTAAAGGCGCCCCACCACATGACAGCTCCAACCGCAGGTGTTTTATCTGCACGATAGCCACGGGCTACTAGATTCTCCCTCCAGGTAACGGCATTGCCGAGACCGAGGTACGTTGAATTCGGTGTGCCTAGTGGCAGTTGTTGACTTAGTCGCCAGGCAACAAAGTCGACACATTCGCGGTAGTAGTAGCCCTTAGGGTTCTGGGTGTAGATCGGCATACCCCTGTGAGGGTAGTCGTCGCCTTTAACAGCACCGCCAACCGATACACTGGCGAGAGATGCATTGCTGCATTCGTTCGGGTTATTTTTTGCGCCAGTAACGATCTCGGATGCAATTTGATCCCACGCCCAGTCCCGATGGTAATAAAAGGGATTTGGTCGTTGAACCTGTATGGCGATATCGATCAACGGTCGGCTAGTGTTGTCACGATCGCTGACTTTCGTGAGAGCATCGTAGAATTTATTGGTTGCATAAATAGGATCGCCGATTTGCTCGGGGGTCCCCCAGCCTTGCGAGGGTCGCTGCTGAAAAACACCTAAGCTATCGTGGTCGTTAAGCTCTCCTCGATGAGGAAGATTTCGTAGACCCGATTCCTGTATGCCGGTTGCGACGGCGATTTTTATAGTCCTTTCCGACAAGCCGCGGCTTTTTCCGATACTGACGATCAGTTGTGCGATCTTCTGCCGATCTGTGCGATCTCCAGGAGCAAACTGATTAAAGTACTGTTCGGCTGATTGGCCGCCGCCCAATATGGTTTGAGCGGCGATGACTGAACTGTTGTTACATAGACTGCTGGCGGGATTAAAAAACATCCCGACTGCTACCAAAGCACCAATAGCCAGTACGATCGGAATAACGAAAACGCCGGCAATTATCGGTAGCCATTTTTTCATTTATTCACCAACCTTGATCTGTCTCATGGTCGATGCGCCAACCTGTCTGCGTCTTGATCCACGTTGTATGATGTGGAGGAACGTGATGAGGTAACGTTATGGCATTCTCACCGTCTTTAACGAGTATGCATGCGATTGTGCTTACATTACGTCGTGTCAGTGTCGCATCTTCATTCCAAGTGATTGTGCTTCCACTTGGAATTATGGAGGTAGTAATCGCGGAAGGCGACTGACTTACCGGGCGATGATTGTCTTGTTGGTACTGCGACGTTGCTATGGCCTGCAGTATTAATTGCCAGTGCGCTGCATCATCAGAGAGGTAGGCGGATTCATATTCCCAAACACGGTCAATGAATGCCTGTTCTGTCGTCGGAGGATTGGCAACATCTACCGCCTTATGGCAGGTTAGTACCTCAATTGGCGGTGCGGGTGATGTTGGCGAGGTGGGTAACGCCGACGCCGTAACGGGCGTCGGCGTTACCGATGGGGTGCTGTTATTTGCCGTAGGACCTGTGGCTGCCTTTTGGATTGCTCCTATGGCGATTACCACGACGATCGTAAGCATAAAAAGCATACCAATTATCTTTCGCCCCAAATGAGGCGGCGTGTTGGTAAGCCGACTCATCAGAATCCTTTCGGAGTGGCGAAATTACTCTTTGACATCATTGCCGATGTAGACGATGCCGTTTTCTTTTGCAAACTTTTCAATTTGCTCAGAACTGAAAACGTCAGGTCGTGCGATCATACGATCGGTTGACGCATTGGTTTTCATAACGGCGAGTTCGTTTGGTGTTGCGAAAACGCGCACGAAACGCATTTTTTCTGATTCACCAATCTTTAACCCAAAGGTATAGTTGGGGAGTTCAGTCAAAATACGAGTGTTCGCGTTGGACAAGTTGTAGCGAGTCTGGAGTTCGTCAAGAATCTTTGGGTCATCATTTTGACGCCCGATCATCACGAAGCCCAAGTTATTGATGATGGTTTCACCAAGCCCGTACAGCTCACTGCCGACACCTCCGCGTCGAACACTGTCGAAGCGGTGGGTGGCGGATAGATTGCATGTGTGGGTGCCACGTGCGATCTCACTGAAAAACGAGTGAGACTTTGCGTAGACGAGGTTGTCCATAGACTTGTGCTTCTCGTCGTCGATTTCGATGTGCGGAAGTAAGTCGATGCGATTATTCTCGATTGCCGCAATCTTGATGCGCGTGTCGAGGATTCGCATGAGCGTTTCCGCCTCTGGCTCGACACCACGCCAATCTTTAGTAACGGCACGTTGTGTCAGCATCGAGTAGAGCGAATGTTCGTTGCCAAACATCGATGCGTAGCTTCCCGTTAAGACGTCGCCGAGCATGGTCGACACGCTGTCGGCCGCTGCTTTGATGTCTTCGTACTTATGATTGTCCTTTGCGTGTACGAGCTGTTCAATTTGTCCTTCGACAGTGCGTTGCTGACTAATGTCGACAATACTCTTTAGTCTCGTGGTCATCTGACGCTGCAGTTTGTCATCAAGATTACGAAAATACGATTGGATTTGTGTGTCCGAAATACTTCGCAAGATCTTAAAGAGCAGCGTTGGTGACCAAAGGTTTTGATCGAACTGTAGCATCGTATGAATTGCGATGCGATGTGCGGTGTTTTCATGGCCGCGCAGATCGGAGCCTTTGGCGAATTCGCATATTGCCTCGGACGTGCCGAGGATTCCTAATTCGTACGTCGAATTCGTAGCAGTCATGTAAAGATCAGCCTCGAACGGATTAACGTTCATGTTGGCGATCTTAAACACTTTACTGCCCGTAACGCGACTCACTTCGCCGTATTCGCTTTCTGAGCCTTCCGGTTTGTAGTCATTGATCGCGGCGCGCATCGTTTGATTACCAGCGGCAATCAACATAAGACGCAGTGCGAGGATTTTCATCGTCGCCGATTTACCGTGCCCCTTCGGTCCTAGTAGCATGCCAAACGCAGAATTGATTAAGCCTGCATTTTTAAGCAACCAAGGGTCGAAGTAGACGATAGCGCCGCTTCGAACATCGATGCCAAACGGAATCCCGTCCGTTTCGTTGTATGCGACACTGCAAAAAGGGTGGCCCATTGCGAGTAGGTCGGTAGGTCCTGAAAATACTGATGCGTTAATGCCCATCTTTTCACCTCTATCATTTCGGTAGATTGTTAAAGTACAGGGTATTATTACGACACCCTGGCTAACTAGTCGACAGGTCAACTTTTTAGCTAGGGGGTAGTGTTTTGGCCCCGAGCAGTAAGATTATTACTACTCGGGGCCAAGAGTACGGTAACCTCCTGGTAACTAGGCAATTTATCAATTTATTATAGGCGGTTAATGCCGAGCGTGCCACTGATCGCAGCATCTAGCTGTAGGCCCGCGCCTTGAATCGTTTCCACTTTGATGTTCTTGGCCGCGCACTTGGAGATAACTTTTTGACGGTTTTTCTTCATGCTGGCAAGATCGGGAGCGATGACCGTAATCAACATATTGAAATGCTGAGAAACGCTATTCGCAGATAACTGTTCGACCTGTTGCGTCAACTCTCGCTGGCGTCGTTTGAACTTAGGACTTACAATAATCCGCTTGCTCCTAAAAGCAGAGTTGAGACTGATTTGGGCTGACTGATTGATGATGAGCTGCTGAGTTTCGGCGCTACCCGAAGCTGCTTCACCTACCATCGCTTGTCGACTCCACTGTCCAGGCTCGAGCATATAATGCAACGACAGGAACTGGTCGGCCCGAGCTTGCTGTGGAAGTTCCGTCACGCGAAGTGTGGTAATGTAATTTCCGTCTAGTTTCAGATAGTGATCCTTGCCGGAAATTTCAATACATTCGTTCGGCCATACCTGAAGCACGTCGTTTACGTACTCGGCTCCATAGTCGACCAGTAGTTGGTCGATCTCTTCGTCAGTCTTTGGAATTTCTCCCGCGGCCCGCTGGTGGTAATAGCTATCGATACCGACAACATCAAGCGAACACCGGACCATTGATGACAATTCGGCTAGGCTCAGGCAGCGAATGTCGGTCAGTTCAAGTAGTGGACTTTGCTGTAGCGTGTCCACCATTGCGCGACCTAATTCGACAATAGGAAGATCGTAAAGTTGCTGATCGTCAAGTTTGCCTTTGCGTGCTGTGCGCCAGGCACTGGTTCGTTTGATCGTGATGACGATGACGTACCAGGACTCTGCGGCGCCAAGCGTACGAGCTACTGGCCGGAGTTGCCTGCTGTTTTCGCGCATCCATTCGGTAAATGATGCAAGCTCCGGATCTAGCTCGAATGCCTCCGGATCGGCAATGAACGGATTCATGTTCGACCGAAGGTACTGAGCGATCCGAGTGGGGTCAAATGGCCCCTTGATTCGCAGATACGAAATACCCACTTTCAAGCTCGTCTGCGTGATGACTTGATTCGTTAAACGTGCAAGCTCGCTGACGGCGCGGTGATTACGGGAAATATCCATATCGGAAAATGCACCACCTCTGGCCGCCAAGTAGATATGATCATATGGGCGATCGAGTTGATGGATTAAACTGAATCTTTCCAGCCGACCATCGATAGTCGCCTGTACTCTTCCGAGTTGTAGCGGAATAGTTACCGGCGGATTTCGACGGTATTTCTTGTAACGAAGCCATTGAACGAATTTATTGCTTCGATCATTGGACCGCCACAGTATGCCACCAAGGACATGCATGACGTACGACCCGTAAAGACCTTTTCCGATCTCATAGTACATTCGACCGTAACTGGACTTAAATCTTGCACTCAACGGCAAAAGGCATATGATTGCCACGATGCCGACAAGCCAGTGTGTCCAGATGCCGACTGCGATTGAAATTCCGATGGATGCAAAAAATATGAATCCATCCAAAGGCGTCCAGTTGACAAAAGCTTTCGCCTGTAACTTGTTTGCTGGAATGTCCTGGTAGGGGACGGAGACATTTTCTTGCATCTTTACTCAACTCCTGAGGGATCGGACGGTCGGTCATTGGTTTCGGATCGTTTTTTCATTGTGTGGTCAGCAAACTTAATGCCTGCGGCAATGTACGGATGACCCGACATTGTCGCAGCTGTTGATGCCGCATCTACTGCAACTTGTTTCATGTCACGGTAGATGTCGTCATCCGCGAGCGATGCACCAAGTGCACTGCCAACGACGACCTGCTTAAATGAGGCGCTATGGTTGTCATCGATGTCTTTCTGCATGTCGTCCATTGTCATAGGAGGCATGGAGTTGACGTCGATTCCACCAGCGACGGTTGCGTCGAGCTTTCCAAACACTTCGCTCGACCGGTTATAGGCCCACCACATCAAGACAAAGGGTGTGATCATCGCAAAGATGCCACCGATTATCGTGAATAGGAATGTTGCAATTGGCAAATCGCCGCCTGGAATGTTTTTACCGATCAATGCCGGAGCAAGAAAGCCGAGCGCCATTACTGGCCCTGAAACGGCAATCGTTACTATACCGGCGTTAAATACATTGAATGCGGTCCGTGCAATTTTAAACACGACTCGCAAAACAATTGTCAACGGGTAAAACAGGAGTAGCAGGTAAAGCAGTATGCGTAGTGCGAACGCCTCGATCAAGGTAATCCCGCCAAATGCCGAAGCAAGCGCGGCGGTGATCATTTTGCCGAATACGTTATCCGGCATAACCGATCCTGACACAAGTTCAACGACTTCCCGGGCGTCGGCGTTTTCTGTGCCTGTCGCAAGATTAAACAGTGCCTGCGTCCCCGCTTGCGTCAGATTGTATAACAAGCTGTACACGGGGTAAAAAAGCACTGCAAATACACCAAAAAGTAAAAAGTTGGTTGCCAAGCGACTAATGATATTGCCAGTATTGCTGCGTACTTTAATCAAAAGATAAAGCGACACAACGACTGCAATCAGGCTCATGATCTGCGTCGCCAATCCGTACGTACTGCCTAGTCCAAGTCTGAACCACTCGTTTTTGAGTGTGTCAATGGTGGGCAGGGCGACGGTGGTTAGCAGTGTAACGATACTGATCAGAAGCTCGGCATATGCTTTGGCAAACTCGTCTGCCAGCACCTTCAACAGGGCTGGCACCCAGTTGGCCGGATTTATCCAATCGAGGTTCATCTCGTATACTCCTCACGGACTCCTAGCGTCTACGGTGGACCTAGGGATAATGTGTAAAACATCAAACCAGCTCCAAGGTAGGGGCGGCTAGGCAGTGGCGGCCGTGCATGGGCATGGCCGCCACTGACGAGGTTTAGCAAACGTTATTCATTCCGACGACGATCGCGTTGTACGCGATGATGATCAGAATGAGAACGATTGGGATGCCGGCTGCTTTGGCCATGTTCTTCATGTGGTTTGACGAATTCTTGTTCAGAATGGTCGCAAGTGCCATCACCGCTGAAATAACGAGGAAGACGATTACGATTCCAAAAAAGACGCCACCGATCGCCCCGACAACCGTGTCAATGACAGGTTTTACTGGGTTGATCAGTAGTTGATTTGTGGGTACACATTGCGCCATGGGCACCATTGTGGGTGCGGCAGCATAGGCAATGCTCATATCAGACAAAAATGTATTAAACATGATACAACCTCTCTTGTGACATACGCATGGCATGTCATTGGGCCGCCCCTTGGTCGCATTAGCGACCAAGGGGCGCGTTATTTAGGATGTAGGAAACTCTCTGAATTCTCGATGTCGAGGTGACTGTTCGAAGATGGCGATGTTGAGCTCGAGGTACGCCTGATACGTGTCAGGGTCGAGTGCCTCGAGATCTACTTCGGTGTCTCGTCGAATAACCTCGTCATATGGAATATGCAGGAACGGGCCTTCAAAGTGGTACTGCTGAATAACCTCGTCACGAATGTTAACTCGATTAAGGTATTTGTGGTACGTGCTCAAGTCGGCTCCCTTAGGTGCGCCGCTAATGACGACGACCGAGGTGTTGACTTTGTCTTTAAAGCCGTGCTGTCGCAGTGTTTCCATGCCGATAGCCAGCTGTCGCAAGGAATCGTGAATGCCGACGTATGCCGTGAACACCAGTACGTCCGCTGCTTGAACGGCCGCCAATGTCACCGGATCGGTGATGTCGTTGGCCGTATCGATGTAGTGGTACTCGGTGTTGCTGTCGATTGTCTGTAGCATGATCTCGGCATCTTCATTTGTAAGATGCTGCGATCCGCTTACGAT
>CBIHME010000017.1:0-9952 GCA_966210965.1 uncultured bacterium | reverse complement strand
CGTAGGATTGCCGGGGTTAATCAAATTAACCTCTGTAAAACACGTCAACTCCTCAATTCCACCTCATTTTACTATATTTATGCTATTTTAGCAAGTATATTTTATATTATGTTTTAGCATAAGCTTTACTACTGTTAAGACTGGATAATAGAATTGACAAAAATGTAAATTTGTAGTATTATCCAATCAAAGAAACTATATGTGGAGTTCATCGTGAAACGCAAGACACTATATCTGACGGCTGTCAGTTTACTGATCGGTACCATCGCCAGCATCCTGCCAGCACTTGCAGCAGGCGTAAATTTAGTTGCCAACAATTCGGTTGAAACAGCCGAAACAACAGGCAAGCCGACGAACTGGCGAGCGAATAAGTGGGGAACCAATACAGCGACCATGAGTTATGCAACAGCCGGCAAGACGGGCAGCCGCAGCTTACTCGTCACTATGACCGCACACACGAGCGGTGATGCCAAGTGGATGCACGATGCGGTCAGCGTAAAAGGGAATACATCCTACACCTATACGAGCGCCTACAAGGCAAGCGTCGAGACGAATATCATAGTCCAGTACGCTGACGCCAGCGGGAAGTTCAGCTACGTTGACATTGCAACCGTTCCGTCGGCCGTGAATTGGAATACCACCACTGCCACATTTACCACACCAACAAGTGCCGTAAAGGTAGTCGTCTTACATGTCATCAACAAAAAAGGCACCTTGCAGACGGATGATTTTTCTATCGCTGAAACGAATGCCGTTATTACGCCAACTCCTACGCCAACACCAACCCCCAATCCAACAACGCCACCAGTGGATCACGACCATAGCGACCATCAACATAATCTGATTGCAAATGACTCGTTCGAAGTTGCGAACGGCACGACGCCAGCCGCGTGGTACAAAAATAACTGGGGCAACAATACTGCGTCATTTACCTATGACACGACAGGCTACACTGGCACTCGTAGCGCCACCGTTACTATGACCGCCCACACCGACGGTGACGCAAAGTGGTACGCCGAAGCAGTCAGTGTCGCTGCGACGAAAAACTATATCTACCGAGATTTCTACAAATCAAATATCCCGACACGTGTCGTCGTGGCATACCTGGATGCTAATAATAATTATAGTTACCAAGAACTTGCTGGTGCGGTCGCCAGCAGCGCCTGGAAGCAGTACAGCGCAACGTTCACCGTACCGGCAGGCGCAGTGAAAGCTTCGGTTTTTCACGTCATCGACCGCGTTGGCAGCCTTAGTATCGACGATGCTATTTTAGAGGCCGCGCTACCTCCAGCCGCAACGCCAGCACTTGCTGTCCCGAATGCATCACTCGAAACGGCAAATGGGGCATTACCAGCCAGCTGGAACACAAGCAGCTGGGGCGTTAACTCACCATCGTTCCAATATATGAATGAAGGTCGGACCGGTACAAAAAGCGCCAAAGTAACCATGAGTAATTACACGAGCGGCGATGCGAAATGGTACTTTGATCCGATCAAAACCGTCGAACCTGGCAAGCGATACCGCGCCACAATGTATTACAAATCAAACATCGAACCACACGCCGTTGCGATGGTGATTATGGCTGACGGCACCGAACGCTACTATGCGATGCCATCAGCACCCGCATCTGCAGCAACGTGGCGACAATACAGCGACACCTTTAGCGTTCCGACCGGTGCCGTATCTGCGTCCGTATTCATGTATATCAACCAGAATGGCTGGCTACAAACAGACGACTACAGCCTGTCCGACTATGTTCCTAATGGATATAATCGACCACTCGTCACGATGACGTTTGACGATGGCCACGAAGACAACACGCAAACCGCGCTACCTATCATGAACCAGTACGGACTGAAGTCCACTCAGTGCTACGCAACTTCATTCATAGAAGGCAAGTCGCAATCTGTCATAGATGATGTCTTGGCGTTTCAGAATAGTGGACATGAAATCTGCTCACACACTGTCACGCATCCATTCTTGACGACGCTTAATGCCAGTAATCTAACCTTTGAATTGCAACATTCTAAGCAATATCTAGAGAAGATTACCGGACGACCAGTTGTCAACTTCGCGTCACCGTACGGTGACTACAATACGACCGTTACGAATGAGGTTAAAAAATATTATCGATCGCATCGCAGTGTTGATGAGGGCTATAATTCGAAAGATAACTTTAATATATACAACCTTCGCGTACAAAATGTACTTGACACTACGAGTGCTAGCCAAATAGCCGCATGGATTGCGCAGGCAAAAATGGATAATACCTGGTTGATTTTAGTCTATCACCGCGTCGCGAACGATCCAGGGCCATTTGACAGCTATACGAGCGTCTTCGCCGAACACGCCAAAGTCATTAGCGAAAGTGGTGTCGCGGTCAAAACGTACAATGATGCGCTGAACGAAGTTCTTGCCCAGCAATAGTGAGCCGAAATGCCATTTTAAAGGAACCGGTTTAGCCTAAATAAAAGCAAACAATAATTTTTACATCATTTCAAGAGGAGGTAATCGCCTCCTCTTGTCGTATCTGCGCCGAACGCACCAAACATTAGTCGGTGACCTGCCATACCGCTAGACCTTATCGAAATTTGGGTTTATTATAAGGAACATGAAAATAACATTTAGTTCGCTTAATGTTCAGGGATTCGCAGAGTGGGACGACAGAAAAGCAAACATCATCAACTACATCCAGCAAACCGAGCCGGACATTGTACTATTTCAAGAGGTGACATTCTTGCCACAAATCAATGCAGAGAATCAGGTAAGTCTGCTGAATAAATCTTTACGCTATAAATATGAAAATACGGCGATCACTCGGCTTCAGGACAGCCCAGTGTACGAAAACTACCGCGAAGGACTTGGGATTATCAGCAAATATCCTATTCTTAAAAGCGAAACGATCATCTTAAAGCAGCAGCCGCATGATGAACATCAGCGCATCGTGCAATTGATTGATATCTTGTATCAGGACACGATTGTTAAATTTGCCAATCTACATTTTTCTATTAGCGACAATGACGAAAATCTTCCTAGAGAGCACCTAATCGAGCTGATGCAAATCCTTGAAAGCCGCGGCGAAACGCGCATCCTAGGTGGGGACTTTAATATGGACGATATCGATATCCACAGCGATCTATGGCAAGACAAGTACATCTGTTCATCCGCAACGTCATACATCACATATCCATCGATGAATAAGCGCGTCGATTATTACCTTCTACCGAAAGAGTACGCTTTTACATCGATCGCAACATCGCCGGATGGCTTATCGGACCACCGCGCACTGACAGTCGGAACGGAAAATGCCGCGCCAGTGCCACTCGAAAAGACTAAAGAAATCGCCTACCGATCCGCGTAATCAGTCCTTGACCCCATCTTGGAAATCAGCACCATTACCATTTACGCGTCAAATAAGGTAAAATAAAGGGATGAGCGCAAAAACTTTTCCTATCGTAGAAATGACCCTCGACAAGATCGTGGGCGGCGGCCAAACTCTTGGCAGTCTTGACTATGGCAAAAAAGCCTTCGTCTGGGGCGGACTTCCCGGCGAAAAAGTATTAGTCCAGCTAACTAAAAAGAAATCCAGCTACGTCGAAGGTGTCGTCACCGAGGTCATCGAGCCAAGCGCCGACCGCGTCAATCCAATCGACGAAGCCAGCTATCTATCCACCAGTCCATGGCAGATCATGAGCTTTGACCGTGAGCAACACTACAAATCAGCTCTAATCGAAGAGGCCTTCGAGCTACATGATATCGTGCTACCAAACGCTATCGAGGTATATAGCGATGATCGCGACATGGCGTATCGCAACAAGATCGAGTTTAGCTGGTGGTGGGATAAAGAAGCAGGGCAGTTAGATCTTGCATTCTTTCGACGTGGCACACATGGCAAAATCCCCGTCAACGGCAGCAGCCTAGCTGATCCAAAAATAAATGAAGCAGCACATCGCATTCGCGACACACTTCGCAACCGCGACATCCAAGCATTTCATTTAAAGACGCTGCTCATTCGCTCTAATAGAAATGGCGATGTCGTCGCGCAACTGTACGTCAAAGACGAAATGTTCGACGCCTTTACCGAACAGGAGCTTCGTGATTTCGATATCGCGGGATTTGAATTAATTTTCTCCAATCCGAAAAGCCCTGCAAGCGTCATCACAAAGCGCCTACAGGCCTGGGGCGAAACAAGCCTGACTGACACGATTTTGGATATTCCGTTCACTTACGCAGTCGAAGGGTTTTTCCAAATTAATCTACCTGTATACGAACAAGCTCTTCGAGATATGAAAGAATGGGTAACACCAGGCAAGCCTGCCGTTGATCTTTATAGCGGCGTCGGCACGATTGGCTTGACGATCGGTGGCGATAACGTCACGATGGTGGAAATTAATGAGCATGCCGTACGTGAAATGGAGCGCAACATTACCGCGCTCGAACGCGAAAAGGCCGTCAAAGCGATCCTCGCGCCAAGCGAGTCCGCCCTTGAACATATCTCTGGCGATGCAACAATCATCGTTGATCCACCGCGCGCTGGCCTGCATGAAGATGTCATCAAAAAGCTACTCGAAACAGCTCCCGAACGCATTATCTATCTGTCTTGCAATCCTGTCACTCAAGCCCGTGATACGGCGCTACTCTGCGCAGAGAAATACGGTATCAAATCGCACCGTGGATATAATTTCTTTCCGCGAACACCCCACATCGAACACTTGGTCGTCCTTGACCGCAAGCCATAAGTTTCAACATTATTGTTGCAATGACTCAGCATAAGGTATATGCTTATTTTAATTATGAATTCGCGCAGCAAATATGGCTTTACGCTAATCGAAGTGCTTGTCGTCATGACCGCACTGGGCATTATTGCCACCATGCTCACGCTTAATTACGTCAACATTCAAAAGCAATCCCGCGACAGCAAGCGGCAGGCTAGTGCGACAAGCCTTTCGGAAAGCCTTGAACGATACTTTGAATTAAACGGCGAATACCCCAATGTCTCAACCGTTACCAATCCTAATGCAACACTTGTCAAGCAAACCCTTAGTATTCCGACAATTAACAGCTTGTTGGGTCCTAGCGCGCCAGCAGGATCGAACGTCAACGCTTGGACAACCGGAACCGCCAATGCAACGAATCAACTGACCTATGCACCCAACACCGATACGTCCAACAGCTGCCTGACAGGATCGGCAGCTTCGGATGTATGTATTGATTTTAGATTGCAGTATTACAAGGAAGAAACCGGGTCCATTGCAACGATCTATAGTCGGAATCGAGCGATTGCCGCAGCCGCGGCACTAGTCACGCCAAGCGCCCCTACAGTCGATGTACAACTGAATAACGGCGACGCCGTCGCAACCGCCACCGGATCAACTTGCAATGGAGGCTCGAGCGTCGAGTATGCCTTCCGAACGCGCACAAACGACGGCACATGGTCGGCATACACAGGATGGAGCGGCGAACCCACCGCTCGTCAACCGGTCGCCATAGGAACAAAGTACGGCTACCAGGCAAAGGCTCAATGCGCCCGCGATGATCAGGTTAGCGGCGAATCCGCGCCAAGTAGCGAGGCGTCGTACACGCATCCTATCCCTACACCAGCGCCACCAACAATAAATCAATCAACAGCAGGCACGACAACGACATTTTCAGTGAACACCATCACATGCTCTCCAGGTACTACCGCACAAGTTCAGTATCAGCTGACGACAGATTGGGGCTATAACGGCGCCTGGACCGCACCACTCAGTAATACCGGAACACACGTTATTAATACTGCAAACCAAGGCTACGAATATGTCGACCAAGCACAGGCCCGCTGCGTCACTGCCGTTACTGCAAGCCCATGGAGCACTTCTTCTACTGATAGCTACATCAGCCCTGTCGCTACGCCAGGAGGGGCGACTAATTATCTTGCAACCATGTCTTCAGGCGCGACGTCGCTTGTATGGAGCTTTACTCGACCAGCATGTCATTCCAGTGTATCGACAGGCATTTACTACAATGTATATGTCGACAATGGCTGGACCGTCAATGGGTCCAGCGGATGGACGGGATGGAGACACAGCATCATTACAAACCCCGCCACTACACTGACCGTCACTTTGACTCCAACGAGCGGGCCGACATTCACGAGCGGCGGTCGTTCAGCGATAACGTCTGAATGGTATTGTATTAATCAAACAACGGGTAGGCAAAGTAGCATTGGCCCACGCGTCCAAAGTGCGACGTACACATACAACCCATAGGAGATCCGCATGCAATTAGATACACAACGAAAGAAAATGCTCATCATCGCCGCGGCCGCGGTAATCGTCCTAATTGGCGGCGCATTTACGATAGCCGCATTAAAACACCAGGCTAAAAATACTCTCGTACAGCAACAAGCCGAGGAATCAGCATCACGAGCAACTCCACTTACTGCAGCATCAGCAATCGAAAAGGAAGCAGACCGATTATTCAGCGAAGGCAATATGACTGCCGCGAAAGATAAATACGAAGCCGCCGCTGCTATCTACGCAGAAAACGGAGACACAGCAGCTGGTGAACGTATTATCATGCAGCTATCATTGATCGCTGCTAGTAAAAAAACAGACACCCCACAGACAACCGACCTTAGTAACGCACCGATTGATAAAAAACTTGACAGCGAACGCGGAGCGCCTGCACCAATCGACACACCATAATACAATGTCACATAGCAGCATGAACCAATCTTGGTATGCAGCGCTGTAGTCTACTGACCTTCAAATGCGACCGGTTTCCTCTTGTCATTACGGGCTATACCGTATAAGCTTATAGGGAAATGCATAAAAAATACGGATTTACAATTATAGAACTACTGGTGGTTATTGTCGTCATTGGCATAATCGGAACTGTCGTCACTCTGTCATACACGAATATACAAAAACAATCCCGAGACAGTCGAAAGTTAGCGAGCGCAACTAGTATTGCCGAGAGCCTTGAGCGATACTTTGAATTGAACGGTGAATATCCAACGGTTGCAGCGGTCACTAACCCTAACGCGGCAGTCGTCAAGCAGACGCTCAGTGTCGCAACGATCAACAGTCTCCTTAGCCCGAACGCACCAGCGGGATCAAATACGAACGCATGGAGGACTGGCACAACTACGGTATCTAATCCGCTAACGTACAGCCCTAATACTGATACGTCGAGCAACTGCCTAACTGGATCGACAGTCACCGACGCCTGTGCTGATTACAAACTACAGTACTACAAGGAAGAGACCGATACCGTCGAAACGATTTATAGCCGCAATAGGGCAATCGCAGCGACGACGCCGACCCCACCGCCAGCGCCAACCGTCACCCCTCCATCGACACCGACTATTACTGCCGCTTTGAGTGGAAGCAATGCGGTCGGCACGCGATCTGACGCAACGTGCCCCGTTGGCACATCGACCCAATACGCATTCCGATCACGAACTAATGATGGTAGATGGTCAAGCTACTCGGCATGGAGCGCCTCCACCAACTCCACAAGCCTTGCGGCCGCACAGGGAAGCAAATACGGATTCCAGGTAAAGGCAAAATGTCTTGAAGGCGATTATTCAAGCGTTGAAGTCGCCAGTACAGAAGCGACCTACATCCGACCTATCAGCACTCCAGCCGCTCCGGGTGTTTATATAACTGCATCATTCCGGCCGAACTATAATGGCGGGTTGTGTATGGATGCTGCGGGCGCTGGTAATACAAATGGCACCGTCGTTCAGGTGTATAACTGTAACGGAACAGCCGCACAAGACTGGGCGTATAACAGCAACGACCGAACGATTCGTCCGACATACAATATGAACTTGTGCGTCACTAACCAGGGCACGGGCATGCAATTAGTACTATGGACTTGTGACGGGCATGTCGCTCGGCAATGGAACTCTGATACGCGAGGATACTTCGTATCTAATTCTAATGGCGCCTGTATGGATGCCGAAAACTGGGGCGGTAGCGGCTCACGAATCAATGCGCAGGGCTGCAATAACGCAACGGCGCAAATCTGGAATCCAAGCGACTCGCAGACGGCATGGGATTGGGCAGACGCCTCGTGTCCTGCCGGAACGACAGTTGAATATCGCGTCAATCATCAGATGACGAACGTCGCCGACTCTGGCTGGATAGGGAATGGCACGACATCTCGCCTCGTGCGCACTACCACACCACAAGGCTACACCTACACCACACAAGTCGGAACGCGATGCTACACATCATTCACCTCGAGCGCATGGAGCGGCAACGGTGCATCCAGCGTCAATAAAGCCGTACTTCGACCAGGTAACGCCTATGGCTGGACATTTGGTGTCTGGGGTGACCGAAGAGGTTGGGGCTGGTCTTGGGCATCTCCAGCATGTGGCGCAGGTACAAACAAGACATACATCGAAGAAAGCTGGATGGGTGTCAATAATAACAGTGGTGGATCGATTGAATACTGGCTTTCTCCGCGCACACCAAACGGTCCAGGTAATGTCTGGTGGTACACCGCCAACTCGACAGGAGGCGCTGCCTATGTCTGGTACGGACCTGACGGTAATGACAGGGGTGATACGTGGGTAAGCCATCCGTCAGGACCTATCATGTACGGACTAGATGTTGTCGCTCGCACACAGTACCGTTGCCATAACCCGACAACTGGACGCGATGCGTATGGCGACTGGTCGCAAAGCGCATTCTATTACACCTAAGGAAATTACATCATGGCTATATCATTATTCAACAAACCACTGTACAAAAAATTACTCATTGCTGCGACGTCAGTTCTTGTCGTAGCGGGCGCCGCTGGCGGCACGATCCTGATCCTTAAGCAATACGCCCCCGTTAAAACAACAAACACTGACAGCAGTGAAGTTACACAAAGTACGACAGCTTCGCTTAAAAAGGCAGAAGAACTATTTGCAAAAGGCGACTACGTAGCTGCCAAGTCGCAGTATCAAAATTTACTCGATACATATAAATCCCAAGACAATGAAAGCGCGGCGAAGGATATCGAAATGCAGATTAAAGTTATTGATGCTACTGCGCAAGCAGAAAAGGCCCCGCAAAATACCGACCGGACGAGGGTGGTCGCTGGCAGCGCCGCGAAGGAAGAAGAATAATCTAAAACGAGCTAGTCTATCTAGCTCGTTTTAATACGCCGATAGGCGAATTTGGCGGCGATGCGCCAGCCGTCACGCGCATCGCTGTCGTGCTGATAAATATGTCCGTCTCTTACCTCACTAACAAGTATCAAGGCAGGATTATATGGAGCGAGCGTTCGGTAGAAAATAATATCCGCATCACTGACATGACCACGGCCGGGGAAGACGCTTTTGAACTTCTCGCGACCAATTCGGTCGAAGTAATCCGGCTGACCCTTTGGGGGGAAATACAGCTCCGCTTTTAATCCCATTCGAACTGTTATTTTTTTTATGTCACTGAATAGCAGTTTTGAATGCCCTGACACGAAGACCATTAATTGTTTTTTCTTAGTTAAAAAAACAGTTGCTTTAGCGGTTCGACTTACTTCCACCTGCCTAACGATAACCTGACTGATATCGACGTCGACCCCAAATTGCTCCATTGCAATTCGTTCCAGGGCAAAATCATCATATATCTCATCAGTCATAACTGCGTATAGTATAGCACTGTTTATTTAGTTTTGCGCTCGACGAGCCGTCACGATTATTGCTGTTTAAAGGATTTTCACCCTGAAACACGGTACAATGGAAGTAATGGATTTTACTACTCGCTACGCCAAACTGAATCGCGCACAAAAACTTGCAGTTGATACAATTGACGGCCCGGTCATGGTCGTCGCCGGCCCGGGAACAGGCAAGACCGAACTGCTCAGCATGCGCGCAGCAAATATCCTCAAAAGCACCGACACGCTACCGGAAAATATCCTCTGCTTAACTTTCACCGAAAGCGGTGCGAGCGCTATGCGTGAACGTATGGTTCAAATC
>CBIHME010000016.1:0-10122 GCA_966210965.1 uncultured bacterium | reverse complement strand
CTATGCAGCTGCTATCAAAAAACCCTCCAGGAAGGGAGGGTAGAATGAGTAGCGAATCGGATTAGCTCTTGCGAGGTTTGATTTCGTTACGACCAAGGTTCTTTTTTGTCTCGGTGTAGGTAGCGTGAGTACGAGCAATTGGATCGTATTTCTTAAGAACGATTTTCTCTGTCGTGTTCTGCACGTTTTTAGTTGTGTAGTACGTACGGTGACCGGTAAGATCACTAACAAGTCCTACTAATTTTCGCTTTGTATTCTTCTTTGCCATTACTTACTCACTTAAATTTGTTGATTCAATCTTATTAATTCTAGCATGAAACTATGATAATTACTAGAGGTAGGCATAAAAATGGAGCCACGACTGGGATTTGAACCCAGGACCCCTTCCTTACCATGGAAGTGCTCTACCACTGAGCTATCGCGGCATACCTCGGATAATTGTACCAAATCACACCCGTTATGCCAACCCGGCGAAGAAAAACTTATGCCAGTTTACTCTTGAAATCATCCGCATTATTCGATACACTTGTATCTGTACTTCACGTGCCGCTTTAGCTCAGCTGGTTAGAGCAGCTGTTTTGTAAACAGCAGGTCTACGGTTCGAATCCGTAAAGCGGCTCCAAGTATTGAATTCATTCCGAATTATTATGCAGGGGTAGTGAAGCGGTCAAACACAACAGACTGTAAATCTGTCGGCATATGCCTTCGCAAGTTCGAATCTTGCCCCCTGTACCAAGAAAAATACGCATCAATCGATGCGTATTTTTCTTGCAGCAAAAGATAGTCCGCTATGTCTGATTATCAAGCTGTTTTGCGAACCACAAGCCACGTGAGAGCATCTTGTCGAGCAACGCCGTCGAGGGGCGCTGGTTCTCGGCGTACAAATATACCGTTCCTTCATTAATTTCCATCGCAAGGCCATCAAACTTATCTGCAATTTCTTTGGTAATTACAGGGCTGAATAGACGTTCAGCGCTCAGCGCTTGTTCTGCTTTGGCGTAAATAGAATAGCGCTTTAAAAAGTGATGACTGTCTGTATTGGTGAGGGTAAGTGGAACTGTGTTGAAATTACCGTATTTTGTGAATAGCTGTGAGTGAAACGCTTTGCCGTGGGTATGCGAATCAACGAATATATGCGGTAAATCGACAGCTCGGTGTAAATCAAGCGTCATAATGACCCAGCTATGCGTGTCGGACGTCTTGCCTGGGTGGTGGATAGTGTCGATTCTTTCGACGAGTGTAATGTCGTAGCTATCAAACGAACCGATACAGTAGTGATTATCACGGTGTCTTGTCGAAACAGTCAACCCGCGAATGAGACTGTGCTCGTCGTTGCGTTGATCGACATACCCAAAATACACTAGACCTATTTTATCGGCAAACTGCTGGAATGTGCGTCGGTGTAGTTGTGATTGGATATGCTTAGTGGGTATTAGTCGCAGAAGCGCGTTCCTTCCACCTTCCAGTGATTTATTAGCTTTCATGCTATTTTTTCTCTGTAATCATGTCAAGAAGCGAGGCAACGTACTCGGCGTGACTCCAGGTTAGTGGGGCAACTGAAATGAATGAATTATCCAGTGGATTGATCTGCTCGGGAAGAATGCCAGTCGTACTTGCGCGCGCTAACACCCATGACAAGACTTTGTCGGCCTTGTCGCGGTCACCGGTTTCGACGTGGTACTGAGCCATCCATAGCGACGTAATGATCCACCAGTTTCCGGTAATATCATTGTTAACGCGTCGATAATTATCATTCTCGTAGCGTGGAAGACCGATATGATCATCGTCATAGCCGAAAGTATGCGCTAATGTATCGATAGTCGCATTCATTTCATCGCTACCAACAGGGAATAAGCCAAACATGAACGCACCAAAGACACTTGCCATATCGAAGGTCTCGTCACGTACGATTTGATCATCCTTGACGATAATACCCTTATAAAACGCCTTTCGGTCGTGGTTATACAGATGCTTGTGTGCGGATGCATAGATATCGTCCGCCGCAGATCGCCAGCGCACGGCGTTATCAGGATCCTCTGCTATCTCTGCCAGCTCGGCAGCAGCGAGTAAGGCTGCATACACCACGGAAGTTGTGTATGTGGTCGTCAGGAATACTTCTTCCCAAAGATCATACGTCGGCTTTGGTAGTCCAGTAATGTCATCGATGTATGTCGCTAAAAAGTCAGCCATCGGTTTAACCATTGGTTCATAAAAATCATGAAGTAGTCGCGCGCTTGGATGCATCTGATAAAATTGTGCGAACACGAACAACACAAGCGCGGATTCGTCTTCTTGGATTGGCGGAGCTGAAACTCCACCATCGTGCGTATATGGATGCCAGCTACTGCCTAGCGCGCCATCGGCACGGTATTTATGCATAAGATAACCATTCGGATGAAGGCCGCGTCGGCAAAAGTCAAAGAAGCGTCGCGGCTCGTCTTCGTATCCCATTCGAATTAATGGCCATAATACATATGCGCCATCACGAGGCCAGCAATAAGCATATGCATCACGTGAATAGTTCAGCATTGTCGTATCGGTGCTGGCGATGACTGCGCCGCGGTTGTCGATTTGTGATTTAATGATCATCACACTCCGCATGAAGTTTTCTTGATGTTCAGGGGCGATTTTACTTGCTGCATGTTCGGCTGGTTGTAGCCATTTATGCCACCAATCTGCCGTCTGGTGAAGGCGTTTTTGAATAGTGTCATCACGCATCTGCTTGTGGACGTACAATGCTTCGCGCATTGAGGTGCCTGCAGCAATCCAGTAGTGTGCACGCACCGAGCTAAGGGCTGGAATGTTCAAGTTAAACCGTATCGCCGAATCAACACGTCCGTGTTCGACGTTCGCCCCGCTGAGTTCACCGTCGTCGGCATCTCGATATGAGCCCTCGTATCCTTCGATACCAAATAGGCCAACTGTGTGTTGATCAAACGGCGCGCCATCAGACATGCCGGACACGATGAACGCGCGACGTCCGCGGTAATGTAGGATTGCATCGCTGTCGGGCAAGTACTGTGCAGTATCTGTGTTACTGCTCGCGTCTCCGATGACAAACGCCTGGTGCATGAATAAACGAACTTCACGGTCGTGGTTCCATAAGTTCACAATGTGTACGTTACGCATAAAGGCGCTTACCTGCGAATCGACTGCGTCATCAAATTCGATCTGTATACCAATGGTATCGTTACGCGCTTTTGTGTGCCCAATCAACGAACGGTGAGGAAAAGAAAAATTAAACTGCCAATCCCCGTCATCCAGCCAACTGATTTTACCGTCAATCCATACGCCAACACGATGTCGTAGCGAGTTACCGGCAGCGTGATTTTCTAATCCAACATATGGAAAGTAAAAATCATGCACTAGCCCAAAGCTATTTATGCCAACGTGCAATTCGCCATTACTTAAGACGATTGGTCTACCCATGCAAGCCTCCGTGTTTATGATATTCCATTAATCGGTACCGGACATCACGAACGGCATTCATAAAGTAGAGGAATGCATCGTACGGTGAATCATAGGGGCTGAAATACGCGTGCACGTCACCGTCAGTAAACCATTTCGTGCACATATAGTAGACATGGTCAGACGTTTGCAGTTTGCGCCAATCACTAATCAAATCCATATCCTCTGTTCGCATGACTTGATCTTCTAGTGCGTATAAATGACGCAGCGCCTCCTGTTGCATACTATTACCTAACCATGCGGTCAGATCGCGCTCGCTATCCGCCCAGGTAACTGTATTCGGCATACTGATCTCACCAACGGGTGAGTGTTGGTCGATTGCTTCGGAAGTTGTGTAGAAGGTGTTATTAGGATTTTCAAGCCATTTACCAACGAAGCTTTCAAAGAACTCAAAAATACCGGTGTCTGCCCATTGATGTTCGCCGAATGTCTCGTAGTCCATAAAAAGATTGACGAGCGGACTGTCTGAAATGGATGCATTTGCCCATTGGCTGTACGTGTCGGCAGACAATGGCCACTGTGCCCAGTCTTTATTGCTAAAGCGAAAAGCAAGGTCGTCACTGAGGCGGTAATTCTTTAGCAGCAGTCCGATCTTCTCTGTATTTGGTGGTCGGTATACAAAATTTGGACTTCGCCACTGTAAAATAGGATCCCAACCTTCGGCAAGAATACCCTTAAAGCCATAGCCGTCAGCCCACTTTGCTAACTCATCATTGTATGATAATTCAGTATTGCGGAATACGGACGTTTCGACGCCGAAAAGCTCGCGTACTTTGTCGCGGTGCATTTCAACTTGGCGCTCAAACTCTTCACGGCTATAAAAGAACGCAAGCGAATGATAATACGTTTCAGAGACGATCTCTACTTGACCGGTCGCAACGAGGCGCTTAAAGCTATCAAGAACGTCAGGCGCCCATTTTTCAGCTTGTTCGATAAATGTGCCAGTGATACTGAGTGATACCTTGAATTCTGGATGACGATGCAGTAACTTCTCGAGAAGCGCATTCATGGGTCGATATGATTTGTCGGCAACTTTGCGTAGGACGCGTTCGTTATTGCGATCGGTTTCTTGATTTGGTTCGTCAAAATAATCATGTTGCTCGGCCGTATCAAAGATACTATATTTGCGCACGCGTAACGGTTGATGGACATGCAGATACAGGACTATGCCACGTTTGTTCATACAGTAACTCCCGATTTCATATTCGTGTATAACTGCATGCATTGGTGTGCAACGTCCGACCAAGAGATGCGTGCATACTCATGCTTTATGTTCGCTTTCAGGTCATGCGACAATGCAGGAGACGTGGCGATACCAACGATTTGATCTGCAAGGACGTCAATATCCCAAAAATCGTAACGAAAGATACTATGTAATACTTCGCCGACGCCTGATTGACGAGAAATAATCAAGGCCGCATTATGATGTGCTGCTTCTAGCGCAGTTAATCCGAATGGTTCACTAACACTGCTCATGACAAATATATCCGCAACGTTGTATGCATCGCGCCACTGCTTGCCGCGAACAAAGCCAGTAAAGAATACTTTGTCGGAAATACCCAGTTCCGCACTAAGGCGCATTAATTCATCGCGCTGTTCACCATCGCCAGCTAGTAGGAATACTAATTTATGATGCTTTTCGCAGGCGCGGGCGGCGGCGCGAACAAAATGAGTTAGGCCTTTTTGAATCGTAAAACGTGTAATCGTCGCGATTACCGTGTAGCCCTCATCCTTGAGCGATTCCAGATATTTGTAGGTGCGGCGGTCATATTCGTGTTCACCCATACTTGCGACATCAATCGCATTATAGACGACCTCAATTTTATCGGCAGGAATGCCGTATTTTTTTACAATAATACTTTTAGTGATATTACTGACAGCGATAATACGATCAGCCATCATCAGGCCCTGATACTCGATTTCGTGAACGATAGGATTGCCAAATACTTCACCAGAGCGGTCAAACTCGGTTGCATGCACGTGAACAATCAGGGGCGCATCGGTCAGCTCTTTGGCGCGCATGCCGGCTTCCATTGTTAGCCAATCGTGAGCATGGATAGCGTCAGGAGTCGTGTCGCGAACCATCTCTTCGACAAACTCTACGTAGCGCTTCTGGACACCACGCATATCCGACAAAGAGGTACTATCGGCCGCCTGCAGACCAATTTGCTGCAGGTACTTGCTGTCATAAGATCCCATTAATCCGTTACGATGAAGTGGGCCTAGCGGTGTTGCGGCATGAATCGTCATAAATTCCGACTCGGGATGATGTGCTTGATAGGGAACAACAAAGTCGATTTTGGCGCCCTTTAAAGCGAGCGCTTTTGACATGTAGTAACATGCAACGCCAAGACCACCACTGTTGTGTGGCGGAAGCTCCCACCCGAGCATTAGTATGTTCATACCTTTGTTGACGAACCTTAGTCCGAACGCTCCTATTTTATACCTACTTTACTGTCATTATAGGGCGGTGCTTATGCTTTTACAACACTATTTGTGAGATATTTCACTGAAAAGCGTAAGTATTATTTTTCCAACGGCATAACTCTCGTGTTAATCCTAGGAAAATGATAAAATACTGATGATGCTAGAACAAACAAACATCAACAACGTCACGCACGAAATTCAACAATTCCTGACCGAGCCAAACGCTTACCGTTCGGTTCTAATTTTAGTTGCTACAATTCTCATCACCTACTGGCTGAGTCGATTTTTGGCACGCGGAATCATACGAATCGCTCAAGCGGTCGCCAAGCGAACGGATAATGAGTCGGATGACGAGCGCGTTGTACGCCTACGTCAGGTCGAGACATACCTCAGCGTGACAGTTGCATTTGTACGAGTTGTCGCCGTTGCTGTCGTTGCCTATATAGCCTGGAAGATTATAACTCCTCCGACAGGGGAAGGGGCGATATCGCGCAGTGGCATCGCAGCTATTGGTGCGGGTACGATATTTATCGTCATCGCCGGTCAAACGCTTGGTATTATTCTTCGCGATGTTACGGCAGGGTCGGTCATGATCGCAGAACGCTGGTTTAACGTTGGTGACTTTATTAAAATCGAACCGTTTATGGAGGTGTCTGGCGTTGTCGAGGAATTGACATTGCGCTCCACGCGCCTCCGTAGCTTAAGCGGGGAAGTCGTCTGGATTCACAACCAACAAATCCATGGCGTTCATGTGACGCCCCGTGGCGTTCGAACGCTAGCCGTCGATATTTTTGTCCGTGACCGCGTCAAAGGCGAACAGGCTATTGAAAAGGTGATCAATACCGTTCCGACAGGCACTATGATGATGGCGCGCCCGCTTCGTATCAAATATGCCGAACGTTGGAGTGACGATCTATGGCGAATCACCGTTGTTGGTGAAACACCGCCAGGCAGAGAATGGTTGGTAGAGAAATACTTTGTAAATGCTCTCAAAGAGATCGACGAAGACAAAAAACGCGCCGAGCGTCTGATTGTCCACGAGCCAATCGCTCGCTATGCCGATTCAATCGCCGATAGTCGTTTTAAACGGGCCGTGCGCGTTAATAAAGATAAATAGATTATCGCTTTCTGGGTTATTTAAGGAAGCTTGATTCGAACGAATTGAGATCAACTTGTATACCATTCAATGTGTACTCAAACTGCTGCTGTACGCCGACCCGCATAGTCGATGATGTATTCCAGCCGCCGTACGTAATTGGTGTTGGTTGTAGATAATCTGCAGTCCAGCTTGAATAATCGAATGTACTAACATTTGTATCCCACAGGGCAACATCCGAAAAGTTCCTATCATGATTCTTTTGTACGTCATCCCACATGCCGGATCCCGTATAGATAACTGGGCGTACGCCGAGGTTTTTAATGCCTTCAACCATATCACGCGTTGCCGGTACACCTGGGACTGTTTCGATGTCTAGTGCAAAAAACTGCAATTGGTCTACGTACGGCCGTGTCGCAAGAATGCCTTGTCTCCAGCATCGAGGATCTCGAGTATAGGCAGCGACTTTCAATCCTGCATCGATCGCCATTTGTATTTGAGGGACGGTTCGATACCATTCTTCGCACGTTCCCCAATTAGTCGTGTGAAGAATATATAGTCGAAAGCCTTCATCGTACGCCCGCTCAAACCACGCCTGGTCATTAATGATACTCGTTGTGTCTATCGCTCGGATGGAACTATTACTAACTGAATGGGGTGGTAAGGCTTTTTTGGGTTTATAGAGATTATAGATAAACAGCGCCACGAAAAGCCCGGCGATAGCAGCTATGGCTATCCACGCTTGTGACTTTATACGGGTTCTGATTGTCTTGTTTCGTGTATTCATTATTGTCATTGTGTTTTCTTAGCACTAGTATTACCATTTAATATAACACTTAAAGATAAGCACTATATGCATTAAGGCGTGAACTCTAATGAATACAAATCGACGACAGCGACAGACGACAGGCTTTACGATTGTCGAACTGCTGATTGTCATTGTTGTGATTGGTATTCTAGCTGCTATCAGTATCGTTGCATATAACGGCGTCCAAAACCGAGCAAATGACACTGCCATAAAAACAGATCTACGAAACATGGGCTCACTTTTGCAGACTAATCAAGTTCTAACCGACACAGTGCCGCAAAACGAAGCACAGCTAAGTACCCTCGGCCTGAAAGCCTCTAAACGATCGTATGGTGGTCATCTTGTCGATGGAAGCACGGGCTTTAGATATAATGCCTTGTACTGTTCGACCGTCAGTAGCTATCAGCCTGCAAATTTCGCCATCATTTCAAGCAGCACGTCGACCAACGTATTCTCCTATGTTAACGGTGCTGTTAATACGTATCCGACCGCATCGTGGGTAGGATCTGGATGGGGAACTATCTGCCCGGCAATTCTAGGTGTATCTGCAGGGAATAGCAATGCAGGTGTATGGATGTACGAGAATAGTATCTGGAAAGTCTGGCTCCCCTAGTTGTCTAGAGTATAGATTGACATTTTATAATGTTTGTGCTATAATGCACATAAATGACCCCACATCCGTGTTGGCCATTCCGTTCATTGAGTACAAAGGAAATAATATGACTGCCACGTCTGTTGCCGTATACTCGACCAGTACGTCAGGTATTCGGGGTCATGTCGCGCATTTTGAAGTCGAAGAACGTCCGTTCAGTCGAGATCGCTATCTTCGCACGGCTATCCACCTGCCGGAGGCTTGCCAGCTTTTTGGCGAATTCGGCGATCCGCTCGTCGAAACCAAGTTCTACGACGACGCATTCAATGGCTTCATTTACGCACACACCGGCGGCGCTACCGATGGACTGCTCGCAGCCGCAAAAGTATTCATCGATAGTGCGCTCAGGCCGTACGACCCCAGGATCGGCGTCCGTGCAGTTGCGTCCGATGGACGCGTTGCGCTTATCGGATACATCAACCGCGATATCGACCTCGATGCCTTTTGCGAAGATATTGCGGAAGCCATCTACGAAGATGTCGCTGACGTTGACGTCCAGTATGTTCGCGCAGGCCACATGGGCGTCCGCGAGCGGCGAGAGTGGAACGATTACCAGTTGATAGACTACTAGCTCGCAGCATTATGCCTTTTCTCAACGAACGGCCCCTCAATAACTTCGGTTAAAGAGGGGCTTTTCTTTTTTGCAATCGCATTATCGATTAAAATTTGATACAATAATGCACTGTAAAGGGGCATAGTACAACGGTTAGTATATGGGTCTCCAAAACCTAGGATCGTGGTTCGATTCCACGTGCCCCTGCCATAAAAATCAGATCAGCGTTTACGTTGGTCTGTTTTTTATAGTAGCGATAGCGTTGAGTCGCACTATGATCCGTAATGGCGTAGCCAGTGGATCGCGGTGCGATAACAAGGAGTAGGACAGAAAAGTTACCTCTTAGCTTTTCTGAACGTGACGCAGTTATATCTTTAGATATCTCACGTGCCCCTGCCAAGAAAATAGAATCTGCCACAGGTAGGTTCTATTTTCTTGCCGAGCCCGTAGGAGCGACCCTCGATCTGCTAGCAAAGCTGGTTAAGATCGTGGTTCGTGTAGCGCAGCTCAATAAAATTAGCTCGCTCATTTTGTCGGCAAGCGGAAATAGGGAACAAAGTGACCGCCTAACACTTATTCGCGTTATTCAAAACAATGTAGGTTACATCTTTGGAGGCTTAAGTAGTTGACCGAATAGTAGGGCGACACCAAAAACAACGCAAAGATTTAACTTTTTTGTTGCGGTGTCGATTGTAGGACTTGAAATTTGCCTGCCCAATTATTCCAGGGTTTGTAGGTCTTGTATTTTGCCTTGACAATATCCGACTTATGAAATGTATTATATCACTTTTAGGTCGCTGGCGAAAGTTTCACCATGTTTCAACGGCAAGCTCGATTCTAGCACACCACAATATGGCGTGCATATCGGCTTCCAAGCCGTTGAAACTTTTCTAAATATATAACTATTAAGCAAGTCTCTTGCGCGCGACCATCACAAGAACCATATTTGCTATAATTCCATTATGTCTATGATCGATAAAGTGATAGAAGTTAATTTGACCCATGAAGAAGCGGTGTTATTAGAGGACTTAAATAAAGTTGTTGCAGATATTGTTATTACTCACGAAAAGTGGAGGGTTTCGATTAGACGTCACCCTAAACCACGAACAGTATCAGGC
>CBIHME010000015.1:0-10222 GCA_966210965.1 uncultured bacterium | reverse complement strand
GTATCGGGGCAGCTGAGAGAAAGGAATAACTATGATAGAGGGTATAATCGCCGCAATTGTTGGGGCTTTTCTTGGCGCTGGCGGAATGGTTGCTTACGAGAAGCGACGCGTCGCTAGCGGAAAAAGCAAAGCCGAGAAAGAAATTGCTCAGGCTAAAATCAAGGCGAGTGATATTGTCCTGCGCGCCAAAGACGAGGCGCTGCAGCTTGAAAATGAACGCCGTCGCGAGTGGAAGAAGACGGAAAATCGTATGGCGGACCGCGAATCATTGCTCGATAGCAAACTTGATCAGTTAGAAAAACGTGCCGATAAACTTCGCTCTCAGGAGGACGAGGTAGAAGAGCTCAAGTCGGAAATCAGGGCAATTCGCGTCAAGCAGCAAGAAAAACTGGAAAAGATCGCCGGATTAAAGAAATCAGAAGCTGCCGACAAGCTGATGCAGATGACCGAGAGCGACATCAAAGAAGACCTAATCGGACTGGTAAACAAATTACAGCATGATGCGATGGAAGATGCCGAGGAGCGTGCGCAAACAATTCTAGTCACCGCTATGGAGCGTATGTCGAGCGAGGTGACTGCAGAGCGCACCGTGACGGCCGTCAAATTAACCGATGATGAAATGAAGGGCCGTATTATCGGCAAAGAAGGTCGCAATATTCAGGCGTTGCAACGCGCGACTGGTGTGGATATTTTAGTTGACGATACACCTGGGATGATTATTCTTAGTTCGTTCGATCCAATTCGTCGTCAGGTTGCACGGGTCACCTTAGAGATGCTAATGAAAGACGGGCGCATTCATCCAGCACGTATCGAAGAAGTTGTCGCCAAGGCTGAAAAAGAAATCGAGAAGCAGATCGCACGAGCAGGTGAAGATGCGGCCCGTGAGGTTGGCGTTGTCGGCATTCCGAAAGAAATGCTTCGCTTGTTGGGCGAGCTGAAATTCCGCACCAGCTATGGGCAGAACGTCCTTATGCACAGTACTGAAATGGCGCACATGGCTGGGCTGATCGCAGAAGAGATCGGTGCTGATGTCCGCATCACGAAAATCGCGACGCTCTTACACGATGTTGGCAAGGCGGTGACACACAAAATCGAAGGCAAGCACCATCATATTGGCGCTGAACTTGCCAGTAAATACGGTATGGATGAGCGAATCGTCCACGCGATTCAGGCGCATCATGATGATATTGACGCGACCACTCCAGAGGCCTTGATCGTTCGTGTATGTGACGCGCTGTCGGCAGCTCGACCGGGTGCGCGCAATATTAGTGCCGAAAACTTTAGTGAACGCATGCGTGACCTAGAAAATGTGGCTATGAGTTTTAAGGGTATCGATAAGGCATATGCAATTAGCGCTGGGCGAGAAATTCGTGTCATCGTCAGTCCGAAAAGCATTGACGATTTAAGCGCGATAAAATTAGCGCGAGATATTGCCGTCAAGATAGAGAGTACTATGCAGTACCCAGGTACAATCAAAGTGAACGTGATCCGTGAAACGCGCGCAATCGAATTTGCAAAATAACGATATGGCCCATTCGCTTAACCAACACAAAAAGGAACATTGGCTCCACACGTTCCACTCTCGGCCTTCTAGCGCGGTTATTATCCTAGAGGATGACCAGGAGCGAGTGCTGATCGTCAAGGCGAACTATAAGGAGCACTGGACCTTTCCTGGGGGCGTTATTGATCTTGGCGAAACGCCAATGCAGGCGGCTATTCGCGAAATAAAAGAAGAGGTGGGATTGGACGTATCCGCCGACAGTCTCACGTTTGGTTGGGTGACCGCCAGGCACAGCACTAGTATCGATACTTATCAATTTATTTTCAAAGCATCGTTGCGTTCGGATGCTGTGGCGGATATTGTTTTGCAGGCATCGGAAATCGATGAATGGCGACTTGTGACCAAAAAGGATGTACTGTCTAATGATATTCATTATGCGAAGGCAGTGCAGTTATGGGCGCAGGACAATCGCGATGGATATATCGAGCAGACCTTTGGCGTCAACGATTAAAGCTAGCATCGCTTTGATGTAATGAATGCGCCCTATTTACTACTCAGCATATAGACTGAGGATCTGTTGTCGCCCTGCGTAGCACGCACTTGCCACTCGCCGTTTTGTAAAATCGATCCAGCCCACGTCCAGCCTGCCAGTCCCTGCTGGTTAGTTGACCGATACGGAAGATACCGATCGTGACCAGTATGCGCATTTCGGAACCAGACTGTACAATAACTGCCGGTGACACTAGAACAACCACTTCCGAGGGTGTCGCTACTACTGTAGCGATGCTCCGAGATGGGGCCGCCAGCTTGCAGTAAAGCCGGGGTGGCCGTCAAGGTATTAAATGACTGCGCGACAGTGAGCGCGCTTGCTGCATTGACGATACCGTGGCCCAGTTCATTTGTATATGGTGCGTTGCTCATTACGGGTAGCTTTGATGCCGAGGCTAACAGGAGTGCAGTGATATCATCAACTGACGAGTTGGGGCGAATTGATTTAATCAGTGACGCTAGGCTTGCGACCTGTGGCGACGCAAACGAGGTGCCGTACAGCGCGCCGGAGTATAAGGTCGATTGATTAGTTGCGGTCCATGTTGGCGAGACGATCGTTCCCGAACCTGGTGCGACGACGTCTAGGGCTGGCCCATAACTACTAAAACTAGCCCGTTGGTCACTGTTGGTTGTTGCGCCGACGGCGATCACATGATCGTTGAGCGCGGGGTAACTGATTGATCCTGCGGGGCTGCCCTGGCATCCCGACTCGTTACCTGTGCCGCAATTGCCTGCTGCTGCGATGACGACAACGCCGTTTTGATAGGCGTAATCTGTCGCGGCTTTTAATGCTGGATCAAAAATACTACCGCCAAGGCTAAGATTAATAACATCGACTTGACTGTCAGTGGCATAATAGATGGCCGCTGCAACGTCGCTAGTATAGCCGGGTCCATCATCGCTCAATACCTGCAGTGGCATAATCTTCGTATTCCAGTTGATTGTCGTGATGCCCGTTGCGTTATTTCCGCCAGCGCCCACTAGCCCTGCTACTTCTGTTCCATGAGCGACGCCCGCTCCGTTAGGATTTGTTTGTCCGGTCATTGGATTATTACTGCCTGCCGAAAAGTTCCAGCCGCGCCAGTCATCGATGTATCCATTACTGTCGTCGTCACAGTTATTTGCATTTCTATTCTGTACGCTACCAGTCCAGCAGGGGTCGCCGCTTTGCGTCACACCGGTCTCTTCAGAATTCACGGCCCAATTATCGCGTAGATCCTCGTGGTTTAGTGCAAACCCCGTATCGATAACCGCTACGACTGTTTCACTGTTGCCAGTTGCAATATTCCATGCGGCCGGTGCGTTTACTTTTTGTATGGCCCAGTTAGCTGCATAGCCGGGGTCATTAGCGGTTAATAGAGGGTAGTATGTGTATTCCTCTTTGACGGACTGGCGAATTTCTTCGTGCTTTGGTGCACTTGCCGTTTTGTCGGAGCTGGTAGCAGGAGTGTCAGCCTGAGGAATAGCGATCGTTGGCTGCTTTTCGCCTGGTGCGTCAGCCTGCTTTCTCGCCTCTTCGGTCATGGTTGGACGTGATGTTGTATTGGTCTCTGGTTCGTAAACGACGACGGGGGTCTGGTTTGGGTCATCGCCAAGTGATACTGGACCAATCTGGCTGTAGCGTAACCATCCTACGAAAACCGCTATGATAATAGCAAAGCTGAATGTGGCGATAAGGATGATATTTTTTTGTTTCATGTTGTGTGCGTGTTGGTGATGTACTGTCTAAAATATAGCACAAACGGAATGAAAATACTGCATCATGGGATGCGCGGCCAGGGTAGGTCGTTACTTGGATTTCTTTGTGGCTTTTGTTGATCGGTTGTGCGTGATGATCAAGAATGTATACACCGCAAGGCTAATAACGGTCGCGGTAATCGTCGGAAGACCGATTGCGTGTAATGCGGCAAAGTCGCTTGCCGACAGTGCCCAAACACCAATACTAAAGATCATTGTGGTGATCCAAATAATCATCGCTCCGATAAGTGCGTAGATGGCGGCGGTAAACAGTCGGCTTAGTCGGCCGCTGATTTTTGGCGTAGCGAGGTAGGCCACTAGGAAGAATGCGACGGGTAATATAACCGGCGTGATAAGTTGTGGGTGAATAAGTAAGCTGACGATGTCACCACGATTAATATACTGTGAAACAAGGCCGTAAAGATTGAAGACGATGCCGACGATAAAGGCTGATCCTATTAATGTAAGAGTGGTGATCTGCAGGCGTCGTACATGGTTAACTGTATTATCGCGACGGCCCAAAATTAACAGTAGGGCTGCAAATACACAAAATGCGACAGCCATAGACACTGCAGGCGCCCATGCCATATTGACGAGACTACTAGAGATATTTTGATAGCGTGATAACTGCCACTCGACCGTCGACACTAATTGATAAATGCTGATTCCAGCAAGTGCTAGTAGAATCGAATTGAATAGATGATCAAACCGCGTCGTGCTCTTCTTATATATAAAGAAGCTAGCTGCCAGTAATATGATAGGCATCAAAATCTGGCCCACCGCCATAATCGAGAAATGGCTAAAACGCATTCCACTTGGGTATACGCGAAGCATCAAGCTAATCCAGTAGAGTGCATTTATCACGAGCGTAATACCCGCTGCTGTTATAAAGGTTAATTGAATGTTTTTGGGCAGAGCGCTAAGTGCTTTTTTTGTTTTTTGCATAGTAATCCTATATTGTTTATGGCTTGATTATCAGCTGTTGTGGTTAAAATGTCTAGTGTTTTATCTATCTTTTTATTTTAGAATGCGACCGCGCATATCTGATGGTGAATATTTGAAAAAGCATAATTTCACTATTGACAAACATATGCATTTTACCCATTATGTGTATAACCAACTATGAGGAGAGTACGATGGCGGCACATAGAATGGAATTTTCAGTACAGTCCGAAATATCAACCAACTATGAGGCAGAGCAGGAGGTGAGTCCGAGTTTGCAGCGGCAACTGGGGCGTGCAACGTTCGAGGGGTTGCATCTTGCGAATCCCGTAGAGACTCATCCGTATACAGACCTAGAACTAAAGTTAAATCATTCGATTGTCGGACAGCCTGACGCGGTGCGGTGCACGGTCAATGCTCTAAATCGCGACGAACTGCGCAATCCTAATCGCCCGCGCGCAATCATGCTATATCTTGGGCCAACTGGGGTTGGCAAAACGCAAACAGCTCGCGAGTTATCGCGTCATCTACATCCGGATGACGACAACGCCTATCTTCGAATCGATTGCTCAATGTTTGCCCAGCCACATACGGTCGCGTCATTGACTGGGGCGCCTCCGGGATATGTCGGTCGCGAACAGAAGCCGCTTTTTGATCCAGAAATTATCGAAAAGGATAAAAGCGTCGTCGTTTTTGACGAGGCGGAAAAGGGATCGGGGCAGCTACATGATTTGATGTTGCAAATTATGGAAGAAGGAGAAGTGACGCTCAACACAACAGGTGAAAAAGTATCATTTAGGGATTCGATTATTATTATCACGACAAACCTTGGGTCGACGGAGATGATGCGATTGCTCGATACTCGTCCGACGGGCTTTCAGGCTGTCGCGGTAGAAACTGCGCGGGCTACGAAGCAGCATATCGGTAAGGCGACGGACGCGGCATTGAAACAAAGCTTTAGGCCTGAATTTTTGAACAGGATTGACCAGCGCGTCGTGTTCAATCCGCTTGATGACAATCATCTGACGCAGGTGCTGGATAACTATGTCGAGGCGGCAAACGAACGCTACAAGCGAGCGGGTGTGCTATTGCAGATGACTCCAGAACTAAAAGAACGAATCGTTACAAGCACCGAGGACCGTCATCAATTTGGCGCTCGACCTATCCTGCGAGCATACGAGCGCATGGTAGAAAGTAATTTGTCACAGCACATCAATACTGGCTCTATCCCCAGAGGTAGTAACGTGTATGCAGCGCTGTCCGATGAATCTGATGCCAGCCATGAGTATGGTGAGGATGTAAATTTCTATTTTCAGCGCAATCCAATTTTGGCTCCAAAACCAAAAACGAAGGAAGTCGTCGTTGTCGTATCAGAGGCTATGTCTGAAGACGAATCCCAAGTAGCGTAAGGGACTAGCGGGTCGTCGACGATCCCAATGTTAACGTTTAAAGACAAGAAAAAATCCGCCCAAACGGACGGATCTTTTCTTGGTCGGGGTGAAAGGACTCGAACCTTCGACCTCACGGTCCCAAACCGCGCGCGCTACCAACTGCGCCACACCCCGATAGGTGTTACCTGAGTGATTATACCGTAATTTTCTTGTAAATTCTAGTAGCTTCTCTTCGGTGGCTTTTTCGGGCCAAAGAGGATAGGATGGAATATATGAGTCTTCGTTTTTTTGCTCGGTTTTCTTTACTAAGGAAGGTAGCTATTTTGGAGCGATATTTTGTCGTTGTCGTGTTTTTTGCGGCAATCACAACCATGGTCATCAGCATGACTATCGGCCTAAGTCAAAGTATCTGGTTTGACGAAGGGTATTCGATTAGTGTAGCGCAGCAACCTATCGGTGAGCTGATTGCATTAACGACTGTCGATGCGCATCCACCGCTGTATTATTTATTGCTGAAAGCCTGGATGGCGATATTTGGGACTGGTGAATTTGCGCTGCGATTTAGTAGTGTACTGTGCGGTGGATTGTCACTTGTTGCACTGTCGTGGCTGCTTAAGGATTTGTTCAATAGACGTATCGCCCTGTTGGCGCTACCGTTTGTAGCATTTGCGCCGTTTCTTTTGCGATACAACTATGAGATACGCATGTATTCATTCGTGATGCTTATAGGTGTAGTCGCAACCTGGGTGATGGTGCGTGCTTGGCAAACACGGCAAGCTAGGTGGTGGATTATATACGGCGCCTTAGTGGCGATTGGTATGTATACATTATATATGTCGGTCGTGTTTTGGCTGGCGCATGTCGTGTGGTTGACGATCATGGCATATCAGTCAAAGCGGAATGTAGTAAAGCAACCATTTTGGCTGTCTTATGCGGGTGCTGTTATAGTATTTCTTCCATGGATACCGACGGTACTTTCGCAGCTATCTAGTTCAGCGCTGCCGCCATTTATGAGCACGATAACACTATATGAGTTGACGAATATATTAGGGCTATTGATGGCCTATTCGGCGGGCTGGCAAATTGGACCCTGGCTGACTGTATTATTGGTGCTGTTTTTATCGATGTTTGCCTATGTATTCGCAAATGTATGGAGGCGGGCGGTAAAGCGAGAGCGTCAAGCGCTTCTCCTTCTTATTTCGTGTTTTGTTGTCGGCATACTTTTCTATGCGCTTATATCATTACCGCCAAACCCTCCGCGATTTATGGATCGCTACATCGTTCATATTTCTATTTTTTGGTATGCACTGCTTGGCGTGGTGATCGCCTATGGTTGGCGGCTAAAAAACAAAGTGCCGGTATATTTATTGTCGATAGCAACTGCGATTTTAATTGCAAGCGGAGTTGTTACACAGGCGCAGATAGGCAATTATAATTTTCAACGGACACAGCTGCTGCAGGCGCAAGTGATGCGGCAAGAGATTGGCTGTGAAGATACGACGTTTGTTACGGCGGGGCCATACGGATACATCGATCTAAAGTATAATTTTGCTGGATGCGAAATGCGTTATTACTACCCTTGGGACGTCACGCTAACGGGGGGTTTTGCTCCGGTAAATGATAGTGTCGATCGTATTAATACGACGCAAAATGTTATTACATCTCGATTGGTGTATATCTATTATGATGACAGCGACGTTGTATTGACCCCCGATGATCGTTTTCGACAAGTTGCGCGTCGTGATTATGATAAGACGCATGTCGTTATCTACGAGCGATAGAAATTATTTATTTTTGTAGTAGAAAAGCGACAATGGTGGATAGCCAGGTGTGGGCTGATTAACGTCAAGTCTTTGGCGTATCGGAACATCGAATGCATCAGCGCTACGTTTCGGGTAATATACAGCAAGGTCGATGACGTACCAGATGGTAGCTAACATCGCTAGGATTATGATTGCAACCTGAAGAGCTCGCTTTGTGTGCTGTAATATCTGCAACCAGCCAATTGTTATGAGTATGACAAAGAACGGCCACGCTGCAGTCGCCCGTAGCGAATGGGGTTGTCCTTCAATCGTCAGCGCCGATCCTAGGATGCTGAGGAGGATGCCGATAATAGATAAGAGTACGAGATTGCTTTTTGTGGTGTGATCCCAGCGCCGCGTCCTAACGAAATGCCTCATTCGCATGACGCCGAAGTAGATAAGTGCGCAAATGGCGGGTAAGCTAGCTAGTCCAAGCATGCCTTGCGGTCCAGTGGCGTGCCGTAAATTTGTGTCGCCAGCAACGAATAGGAATCCCGGGTTAAGGATAAGGACGAAGTTACGCCCCATCTCCCACAATCCTTCCAGTATCCCGTTATCGTGAAAGACGCTTAGCTTGCTAGAGCGTTCGAGCGCCTCTGGCTGGAGCATAAACTGCAACAAAGGTAAGCACAATAGTGCAAAAGCGGGGATGAGCATGACGACCCATTTCAGTGCTATTTTTCTTTTGTAAAGCAACGTGCCGTATGCGCCTGCGAGCATGAGCGGAGCGGTAATTCTGCAGGGTGGGTAAAGATACGCTAGGCCAATCAGGCACAGGCCAGTTAGGGCCGCGCTGATTAGTCGATGTTTTGCGGATGGGCCATTAAATGCGATAGTTACTGTATAAAAAGCGGCTGCAATAAAGAGAGGGACGATTGCCGTATCCCAGGCAATGCTGCTCTGGACCCAGCCCCACGGTAAAATTAGTGCGATGAGTCCGCCAATTAACGCCGCTTTAGCGCCGAGCCATCGTCGCATCCCAAGCGCTAATAACGCCGCTGTTGCAACAGTAGACGTAAGCGAAAAGGCGCGTAATGCATATTCTGATACGCCAAATATGTGAGCCCAAGCGGTTAAGGGGTATAAATAAATCGGCGTCGTGTACCCCCCGCCTAGCGATGCTGAGAATAGCGGCCAGCTTTCACCATGTGCGTTCGTGCCGTGAGTAAGCATCGAGATGACATGAGCGCCAGTTGCTGCCTCGTCAAGATAAAATCCCGGCGGCGTTATGTGTAAAAGTGTGAATCGTAGAATGATGACAGCGATAATCAGCGATGATAGCAGCCAATGGCGGCGGAAAAATTGCATCATTTTGTCAACAGATATCATACGTCCACTATATCAGGTTATCGGGGGATGTATCGTCGTACCCATGGCAATTTTAATAGCAGTAATGTGCCTAGAATCGCAATGACGCCAAGAAGCGTGTTGATGGCTATGGACGGACTTGCGGGAATTGTATAGGTAATCAGGAGGATAAATACGCCATGAATAATGTAGGTTGTAAGTGAATGGGTGCCAAACGGCATCAGAAGCCAGTCGAATCGCCGCTGTAAAAACGGCTCGATTTTATTAAACAATAAAACAAACCCACAAAATATAAAAAGGGAAACGCCTATAGCGCCAAGTTGCAGATGGTCTTTGCTGAAATAGTCATTGATCGCAGTATTCATTTCTGTAGCAGGAAGAGCAAACTTTACAAGAATGCTGCTGGTTAGTAGAACGACGGTCAGGAGGCCGATTGCTATTGTCGCTATTCTTCGACGACGTGCATGTTCGAGCCACCAAGTGCGGATCGGTTCTAGGTAAAATCCTGCAACTGCTGGCAAGAAGAATAGCGGCTGCCACTGGAGCCATTTAATTTGGGCTACGTCTCCGATAAGGAATCCTGCAATCGAAATAACAGCAAGCAGCCATGCTAAACGTTGACGAAGTAGCCATATTGCCGCCGGTGTAATTGCAAGGAAAATGGCGTAAAGGTAAAGGAAGTTAACCCATACGTAAGAGAATTGCATCGTGATTGTCTGCCAGACAAGTGTTGTCCAGTCGCCAGCCGCGATAGGAACGTGCGGCAGAAGCGCAACAGTCGGCATTAGCCAGGTAAAGCCAGTGTACGCAAGTGTTCCGATGATGAGCCATAGATAGAGCAGTGCCGCGCGTTTCCATAGTTTTTCGGTGATGACCTTGAGCGGTAATTTTAAGCCCTTATATCCGCGGATGTAGCCGATCATTAAACCTGATACAATAACAAATCCATCGGCAGCGTTGAACCATAACGAACCTTGACCTGTAATTAGCGC
>CBIHME010000014.1:0-11182 GCA_966210965.1 uncultured bacterium | reverse complement strand
AAATACACCTTTGTAAATAGACCGACACCTTATCCAGTTTAAATGACGCGGTTGACTTCTTCGAGGGTGGTTTCTCCACGAAGCGCAGCAAGCACGCCAACCTGCAAAAGCGTCAGCATACCACCAGCTTTCGCTTCTTGTTCAATGATTTCGGTATGGACATCTTTGACATCACCGCGCAAGAACTTTTGAATGTTTTCGTCGACGACCATCTGTTCCATAATCACCACACGCCCCTTGTAACCGAACGGAGCTTCCTCACTGGGTCGCGGTCGCCAAAGCTTAAAATTATCCAAATCTGGCATTTCTATATTCGACGGGAGATCCTGCAAGACGCCGCGCACATAACGACGCGTCGCCTCATCCGGTTCATACTCTTCCTTTGTGGCATCATGCAATCGACGCACAAGACGCTGCGCAATCACTAAACGAATAGCCGAACTAAAGATTGGATTGACGCCGATAAGATCAATCATGCGGCTAAATGCGGCGCTTGTGGAATTAGCGTGAAAACTCGAAAGCACCAGGTGGCCGGTGATAGAGGCTTGGATTGCTGTTTTTGCAGTATCTTGGTCACGAATCTCACCAACCATTACGACATCCGGGTCAAGGCGTAATACCGAGCGCAAACCATCACCAAAACTCTTGCCGCCAGTTGTATCAATTGGAATCTGAGTAATACCCGTTAACCCGTACTCGATTGGATCTTCCAGCGTGATAAGCTTTCGATCAGTGGTATTGAGCGCGTTCAACATGCTATAAAGCGTCGTCGATTTACCCGAACCAGTCGGACCAACCATCAGCACCATTCCGCGCGGATGACTAATTACCTCGTCGATTTGGTGACGCTGCGCTGCAGGAATGTTCAATAGATCAAGATCAAGTAATGTCTCGTCGAAATTAAATAGGCGCATTACCGCATCTTGCCCATACAAAGTCGGAACTGTCTCGATGCGCAGATTTAGCAAGTGCGTCGCGCCGTCGCGGGTAATGTCTTTTTGCATATGCCCTGACTGCGGCTCGGTGGCGGCAGTCGAAATATTTGCGCGGCTCGCTAGCGCACCCATCACCACACGATACCGCTCTTTCTCTAGATCAGCAACGGCATGCAATGCGCCGTCGATACGCATGCGAATACGAATATAATTACGCTCGTTTTCAATATGGATATCACTGGCGCCCAATTTATCCGCTTGATCAATCAGGTAGTCAAATACCTCGTCACTACCGACAGAGTTTAGCGTCTTGCTAACCTGCGTCAGCGTATCACTGTCACCGTCTTTAGCGATTTCAATATCATCATAAATCACCTTTTTTGGTGGGTCATAGCGAGACATAAATGCCTTGAAGCCGCTATTGCTGATAAGTAGGAACTGCGTGCGCTCACCTCGTTCACTATAATCGATTTCCATTTTCTGGATCAATGACTGAGGCGTTTGGCTTGTAACGCCAAAGCGATACGGCTCTTCACCACCACCGTTCAGAAGTGGAATAATAAACCCTTTATACATATCAGGGACCTCGATGATACCCGAGGTCAATGGAAGGTCATGATCTATACCGCGCGTATCAAGATACTGCAAACCAAGAATAGCTGCGCGTTGCTGCGTTGCTTTTTCGTCTTGTTCGCGCCGACGCTCCTGAATCTTATCTTCGTCCATTGCCACTATCGTACCACATAAAGCACAAGCATTTATAGTGGTATACTATAGATTAATGCCAGAAATTATCGTCATCGCTCACAATATCCGTTCGACACATAATGTCGGTGCCATTTTTCGTACGAGTGAAGGATTTGGTGTATCTAAAATCATACTTAGCGGTTACACGCCATACCCACAAACTAAGAATGATCCTCGCTTGCCACACATTTCACGCAAACTCACTGACCAGATTCACAAAACGGCACTAGGAGCTGAAATGATTGTTCCGTTTGAATACCAAGAGCATCCCGACATTGCCACGTTAAAGGCGGATGGCTATAGCATCGTTGGCCTTGAGCAAGATCAGCGCAGCGTTATGCTACCCCACTATCAATCACCTGATAAAATCGCTCTTCTCCTAGGCGAGGAGGTTGAAGGTATTACTGGTGATATGCGCGATCTTTGCGATGATCTCATTGAAATTCCGATGACTGGCAAAAAAGAATCTTTCAATGTCAGTGTTGCGACCGGAATAGCACTCTATGCACTGAGCTGCCAGTAATACATCTATTGCTATATTTGCATTATTATTGTAATATAATCTTGTTATCCATACTTCTTTCCAATGAAAGGCAACTGAGGATATGCCCTTAACTATCAGCAAGTCTGTCGTATATCACCCACGCACACTACATGGAGACGCGCTTGGGACGATGATCCGTGTTTCATCCCGCATGTATACCTACCCGCTCGGTTCGAGGGAGCGGATCTGGAAATCGCATACTGTTGAGGCGACACTACGCGATGCATCCCCACCACCTCCGGAAAGCAGCGCCGGAGCATTCATGTACATGAGCACAAAAGACAAATACGTTTTCGAACTAAGCCAGACGGCTGACTATAGCGTCCTCACCGAAGATCTCCTTCGGCGATACACCCTAAAAAACGACCGTCAAATCGCCGAATACGAGAATAGTGTTGAGAATGCTCGCTTTCTCGAAAATATGAGAATGCACGCGAGCATACCGCCAATACTCTACCTTAGTGCAGGCGCGTCAGACCACATCATCGCCACGGGCGACATACTGACACTGTGCATCCTCGGTGATCGTACTATCTACGAATTGCTCGGATATATCGAAGATATAGAGATCATCACATAGCTCCGCATTACGTTGAGAACCTTTTATAAAAAGTGCTCCGTAGCGCGGAGCACTTTTTATTTTAAGACGACACAATCTTCACCGAGAAGCTTCACCAATTCCCCAATTAATGCATCACTGCCGTCCACCTTGAACGGTAGCTTTATAGCCGATTTTTTATCCGCCCCCAGCACCAGAATGATATCAGTCTTGCCGACAAAATTACCGCAAGTTTGTTTGAGCGCGAGCAACGCATCATGATTGTCGGGTGTTTTAATATGGACGAACAGCTTCTTAACTGTCGGAATATCCATAATCGGACGCGGCTTCTCCGCAACCGCAGCGGGCTTTTCATCGGGCATTGTCGTAGCCGGCACACTAATCTCGTCACCCTTGCCGTGCTTGGCCTTAAACTCTGCGACGCGTATCGCCTTAACTTTGGCGCTCATCTTTGGCGCCTCCATCTTGCGCCCTGTTGACTCGTATTCGCGCATCTCTTTATCCGTCACTTCGACTACTTCATCTGCTATCATCTTGGCGTCAGTACCTAGATTTCCGTCACGATCACGCGCGCTAATCTTTCCCGATACACGAATCACCGCATCCTGCACTAACTTTGCGCCCACTTGCTCAAAAAGATTCGGGAAGATAATTACTTCACCCTCGCCAGTCTTGTCCTCCAAGCCAACAAATGCCATTTTTGTGCCAGATTTCGTCACGATCGTACGGACCGTACTCACTAGTCCGCCAATTGTCGCTTTTTTGCCATCGACATCCGCAGTCATACGCATCAAGGGAATCGTCTGTTCTTCGAAATACGCGTCATAGTTGTCTAGCGGGTGCGCACTGATATACAACCCAAGAAGCTCGCGTTCCCACATCAGTTTTTCCTTGTCTGTGTATTTAGTCGGGGCGGTCTGCATCGTCATAGTTGACTGCACGGCCATATCCGTCATTCCCCCAAACAAATCACCTTGTCCACTCAATGCGGCCTTTTGGACGCGGCTTGCAAAGGCCTGAATCGATTCAAGGTTAAAAAGCAGATCGGAGCGCTCGCCAAATGCATCGAACGCACCGGATTTAATGAGTGAATCCCATGCTTTTTTATTAAATTTTTGCGTACTAACACGTTTGGCAAAATCCTCGACACTAATGAATTTTCCCTCTTCGCGTGCACGCAGAATCTCCTCTACGGCGCCAGTACCAACGCCTTTGATAGCCGCCATACCGAAACGGATCGCATTCTCGCCGGGTACGACTGCGAATTCGACGAATGACTCGTTAACGTCCGGCGACATTACCTTGATACCCATATGCTTACATTCGTTAATTTCGATCGCTAACCGATCAATGTCATCCTGGTCGCTTGTCATCAACGCAGCCATAAACGCGTCGGGATAATGCGCTTTTAGGTATGCAGTCCAGTAGCTAATCAGTCCGTAGCAGGCGGCGTGAGATTTGTTGAAACAGTAATTAGCAAACTCTTCCAGCTGTTCCCAGAATTTTTCTGCTACTTCGCGTTTGGCGCCGCTCGTCTTTACGGCACCTTCGACAAAATCAACCTTCACTTTGCGCATAAGATCGATCTTTTTCTTACCAACCGCTTTTCGAAGGGTATCAGCCTGCCCACCGGTAAATCCAGACCATTCTTTTGAAATCTGCATGAACTGCTCTTGGTAGACAAGAATTCCATACGTTGACTTTAGGGAGTTTTCCATGCCCTTGTCGAGATATTCAATCGGCTCTTGACCATGCTTGCGCTTAATAAAGCTGTCAATAAACTGCATTGGCCCCGGACGATACAGTGCGACCATAGCAATAATGTCTTCGAATACCGTTGGCTTCAGATCACGCAAGTAGCGCTTCATGCCGGCGGATTCTAGCTGAAACACGCCAGTCGTGTCACCGCGTTGGAATAATTCGTATGTTTTTGCATCATCGAGCGGAATAGTTGCAAGATGAATTTCATTTTTGTAGACCTTCTTAATAATACGAAGTGCATTATTAATCGTCGTAAGGTTAGAAAGACCGAGGAAGTCCATTTTTAATAGACCTAGTTCTTCAACCTCACCCATGGGAAACTGCGTCGAGACGACGCCTTTTTGCGCCATTTCAAGGGGAAGATACTTCACTAGGTCATCCGGCGCGATCACCACACCACAGGCGTGAACGCCATGAGAGCGAATCGTACCCTCTAAACGAACTGCGTAATCAAATACCATTTTTGCGGTCGGATTTGTTTCGTATTCTTTCTTTAGATCGACATCTTCTTTAATACTCACTTTTAGTGGAATATGGCGACCCTGCGCTGGCGGCGGGATCATTTTAGATAATCGATCTGCCTCGGCATACGGCACTTCCAATACACGAGCAACGTCACGTACCGCCGCACGAGCCGCCATCTTGCCAAACGTTACAATATTTGAAACATGATCAGATCCGTATTTATCGGAACAATATTGAATAACTTCGTCTCGGCGCGTGTCTTGGATATCAACATCGATATCGGGCATCGAGATACGATCGGGGTTTAAAAATCGCTCAAAGAGTAATCCGTATTTTAATGGATCGAGGTCGGTAATCGCAAGAGCGTAGGCAATAATTGATCCGGCCGCACTTCCACGCCCTGGCCCGAAAATAATACCACGATCCTTACCCCAGTTAATAAAGTCTTGCACAATAAGGAAATAGCCGTTATACCCCATCTTGTCGAGGACACCCAATTCCATATCTAAGCGCGTCGAAACTTCTTCGCTGATAATCGCCTTGACGTCGTCGACCGACATTTGTCGAGCTTCTTCTGGAGTTTTTGCGTTATAACGCATTGCAACACCTTGATAGACTAATGTGTCCAAGAAGGTTTTTTCCGTCTCACCTTCGGGCACTGGAAATGTTGGAATAAGAATACGACCTAGTTCTAATTCGACACTGCATCGATCTGCAATCACCTTCGTGTTCGCTACTGCGCGCGGATTTGTTTTACCCCAACGCGAAATAATATCGGCGGGATCAGTGACGTGTAGCTCAAACTCTTTTAAGCTCATACGTTTTTCATCACTCATAAACGCACCCGTGCCGACACAAAGCAGAATCTCGTGCGCATCCTGATCGTCATGCGTCAGATAATGTCCGTCGCTCGTAACGACACACTCAATCCCCAGATCTTCGCCCAGCCGCTCAAGATGCGCATTAATTCCGACCTGAACATCCCATTTTGAAGGGCAATCCGGATGGCCATGATCCTGCAGCTCCAAATAGTAGCGATCGCCGAATATAGACTTATACCAGCTCGCAATTCGCTTTGCTTCCTCATAATTATCATTACGAAGTTGCTCACCCAGTTCACCACCAGCACAGGCAGATAATGCTATGAGGCCTTCGTTATACTCTTCAAGTAAATCATGATCGATACGCGGTTTGTAATACATACCCTCAAGATTGGCTTTTGTCGAAAGCTTCATTAGGTTTTGATATCCCGTTTCGTTCATGGCTAGTAGAATAAGATGATATCGCGCTTTGTCCTTTTGCGGGTCGCGGTCATGGCGGCTACGCGCCGCGACATACGTCTCCATCCCCATGATAGGTTTAATATCGCTATCCTTGGCGGATTTGTAAAAATCTACCAGTCCCGACATCGTGCCGTGATCGGTAATCGCTACCGCCTCCATACCCATGTCTTTGACAGTCGAAACAAGCTCGTTGACTTTTGTCATGCCATCGAGCAAGCTGTGATGCGTATGATTATGTAAGTGAACATAATCCGCAGTAGTGAGTTGGGCGGCTGCCGCAACTCTGTCTTCGGTTTGTACCCCCATAGTATGTATCTAGTATAGCGAAACTAGCCCCTATTTGTCTGTAGTAAAATTAGTTTGATTTTGCCTGTATCGTATCGGTCACGCCGTCAAAGAAATTCTCCACGGGTGGGAAGAACCCGGCGATAAGGCTGAGTATCCAGATAAGCAACGCCACGACTAACGTTCCCCCTAGCACACTTCCTAGTCCAAAGAAAATACCACGGAAGAAGTTCATTTTGTAAATCTGCACACGACTCGCGTTAAAGTCATAGAACAATTCTTCAATGACATTCTTGCGCGATACATCTTCTTTCTTTGCCGCTGATTTATCTGCATGTTTCTTAAAGCGTCCAAACATATTTCACTCCTTTTTACTTAAAGCGGCACACCACCTAACCAAGTATGCCGCAGGCAATATACACCGCTTACTTGTCTTTTTTAGAAAAAAAGCCTTTTTTTGCATTCTCTACGGCACGCTCACCGCGTTCTTTATATTCTTCGGCTTGATGCTTTGCCTCGTTGAAAGCCTTTGTGGATTTTACTTTAGCGTCATCTGCACGTTTTGCCGCTTCAGATTTAAGCTCCGCCGCCTTACCTTTTAGGTCAGCCCGGGTCTCTTTGCCCGACTTTGGTGCAGTCAAAATTCCAGCAACGATACTTGCCACCGCGCCGATTAACGCACCTAAAGCAAATTTTCCTTTTGACATATTGAATTCTCCTTAATTATTTTTTGTACTTTTTGATAGCTTTCATCACCGTCCTAAATAGTAACGCAGGTGATGTTACCGCAGTAAACCCAGCAATGGTCTTTTCGAGATTATCGGCAGTTCTTGCAGCAGTTCCAGTAACAGATTTTATCTGTTTCGTTACTTTAATAAGTAGTACTGTCAGTATAATCGCAAGAAGCAAAAATATCGCGAGAAATATTGATAGTATGATAACGAGGATTTGTGCCCAGTCCATGTACGGTCTCCTTTTCTCTATTCGTTAATATACGCCTATTATAACCTTTTTCTCAGGTAAGCGGCAAAATCCGCCCCGTAAATATCACTCTCAAGTGCCATGTCCACTACGGCGATAATGTATTTCAGCTGATCACCCGTGTCATGCCATGTGCCCTCTATGAACTGTCCGTAGACCGTATCATTATGCGCTAATTCGTTAATGCTGTCGGCAAGTGTTATCTCCCCGCCCTTTCCGACTTTTTCTTGGGCAATAATTGGCAAAATGTCAGGCGTCAACAAGTACCCGCCCACAGACGCGAAACTACTTGGCGTATTCGCCTCCCCTGGCTTTTCGACCAACTCATCAACCTTGAACGTACGGCCGCCAATATCCTCGCCAATTGCCGCCATGCCGTATTTATCAGCATCAGATTTCGGCACTTCAATTAACGATATGACCGATTTTCCCGTCTTCTCGTATGCTTCTTTTAGCTGTACGGCTCGTGGTACGCTGCTGCGGAAAAAATCATCAGCAAAAAAGACAAAGAAAGGCTCGTCGTCATCAATCATGTGTTGCGCGTTTAATATGGGTCGCGCATTACCCTTCGGCGTTCCTTTTTGGCGAATATACACAAAATTAGCCAACTCGGAAATCGACTTAATTTGGTCAGCCTTGTCATCTTTTCCCTTTTCGCGTAACTCGATCTCTAGTTCTTCACTACGATCAAAATGATCCTCAACAGCACGCTTCGTCGTACCCGTAACAATAATAATATCCGTCACTCCGGCGGCAACCGCCTCTTCGACAATTAGCTGAATGACTGGTCTATCAATGATCGGAAGCATTTCTTTTGGCATCGCTTTCGTCTGCGGCAGGAACCGCGTCCCTAAACCTGCAGCACAAATAATCGCTTTTGTCGGTTGTTTCATTTTTACCTCCATTACGCTAAAAGAAATAGTTATCTTTCTGCATTAATCATAGCATCAAACAAATCGACGAACTATAAACGATCACGAATAAGCTTTTGCGCAAGCGCCGGATTTGCTTTGCCTTGGGATTTTTTCATTACCTGACCAACCAAAAAACCGATTACCTTATCGTTGCCGTTTTTAATGTCTTCGATGGCTTTTGCGCTCGATGGATCGGCAAGCACCTCGTCGACAATTGCCGCAATCGCGCCTTCATCACTCTCTTGTATGAGATTCTTTTCACGAGCGATATCTTCAGGCATCTTACCGGTATTCGCTTCACTAAACAACGCGAGAAATATCTCCTTCGCACCTGTCGAGCTCAGCTTGTTATCGCCAACCATTTGCGAAAGCTCCGATAAACGCAGCGGACCCACGAGGCCTGATTCTACGGCAGAAATATCAATTTCGTCCGCCGATGTTGACGAAAACCAATTGAAAACACGCTTCGTCACGTCAGCATCAAAGCGATCATTAATCGCATCAAGGACAACTGCCACGGGCGCATTATTTAAAATCGTATTCACCACTGAACTATCTAACTGCAATGACCCCCATTTCGTGCGATATTCAGGTGGGAGCATCGGTAGTGTAGACTGAATCGCGGAGATCTCTTCGTCGGTCAATACGATTGGTGGGATGTCAGCGTCGGGCATATAGCGATAGTCCTGGGCATCCTCTTTAGAGCGCTGTGAGCTAGTAGTTTGCTTTGCGTCATCCCAGCCACGTGTTTCTTGAACGACTTTCTCGCCCTTTTCGATTACCGCTACCTGTCGACGGAATTCATATTCAGCAGCTCTCTCTACGCTACGGAATGAGTTTAAGTTCTTCACTTCAGCGCGTGTCCCTAATTCAGTTGCACCCTTCAGCGCGACTGACACGTTAACATCGAAACGCATATTACCGTGATACAGGTCGCCGCGAGTCACTCCTGCGTAGGTCATCAAATGATGAAGTTCGGTAGCATAGGCCTTTGCTTCGGCCGCAGAATGAATATCAGGCTCTGATACGATCTCGATCAATGGCGTGCCGGCGCGGTTCAGATCAACAAGACTGTAGTCGCCATAATGCGTTAGCTTACCGGCGTCTTCTTCCATGTGCGCGTGGTGAATACGAACACGCACGCTCGTACCGTCATCTAGCGGTGCATCAATATAGCCCGCCAAGATAATCGGATTATACATCTGCGTTGTTTGGTACCCCTTAGGGAGGTCAGGATAAAAATAGTGTTTACGGTCGAATCGACTGATATGCGCTATAGGCGCATTCAAGGCCTTGCCCGCTTTGATTGCCAGATTGACCGCCTCTCTATTTAAAACTGGCAACATGCCCGGCAGCCCAAAGTCAATTGGAGTCACGACGCTATTCGGCGATTTATCACGCGCGTCATTATCGGCGCCACTAAATAACTTCGTTGCCGTCGCCAGCTGTACATGACATTCGACACCGATAGTCATCTCATACTTATTCAAAATTTCATCAGCTATCATTAAATTGCTCCTATGTCTTTGAGTGCTTGCTTAAACCCAGCGATTGCACGTCGGGCGTCATCATACGTTACTTGATGATCAGATTCGTGAGCGATTTGATTGCGTAGTTTATGTGCACCCCAGACGGCGTTCGCGCTTGACCATGTGTCCTTCGCGGCCTTCATACGCTCGCCCATTGTTTGCCCCTTTACGCCTCGCTCGCGCAGCGCTTGGTCGAGCAACTTGTCAGCATTAAGAACCGCCAATGTGCAACTCGACTGATTATCGCGACTTAATTGCCCCTCTATTGTCATCCATTTTGATCGGTATTTATCAACGTCAAGCTGTGTGGCGCCTTTTTTTGTCAGCGCAATCACTGCAACTAACAATATCCCGACAACAAGTACTCCGACGATAAACCCTAGTAGACTATTATCTTCCATACTTAACGGCCCTCAACCGATTTTGCTAGTGCAAGCAAATTGGCATCGCTACGGCGTGGACCAACAAGCTGTACGCCAATTGGCAAACCTGTACCACTCATACCTGCCGGTACACTTATCGCTGGCAAACCGGCTAGACTTGGCGGCACCGTCATAATATCCGCCAGATACATCTGAACCGGATCGTCGGTGTTTTCGTCTAATCCAAATGCAGGCGTCGGCGCCGTTGGAGACAGCAAGACGTCATATTCTGCAAACAGCGCGTCATACGCATCAATAAGTAGCGTACGAGCCTTTTGCGCCTGCTGGTAGTAGGCATCAAAATACCCACTAGAAAGAACATAGCTACCGATCATAATGCGCCGTTTGTTTTCAGTCACAAAACCTTCATCGCGCGTACGGCCGTATAGCTCTGCAAGCGTACGGACGCCGTCTGCGCGGTGACCGTAACGAATGCCATCGTAGCGAGCAAGATTGCTGCTTACTTCAGCTGGGACAATAATGTAATACATCGCCAAAGCATATTTCAGCATCGACAAATTAACCTCTTCAACGACGTGCCCAGCGGCGCGTAGCTTTTCGATATAGTCATTCACTGCGGCACGCACATCAGGATCGACATCATCAGTCATCGACTCTTTTATTATTCCGATCTTTTGTCCAGGCTTCAGGTCGGTAAGTGGCGTAAAGAATTCAGGAAGTGTCGTCATGTCGTTTGCGTCGCGTCCGCTCATAATTGACATAATAAGCTCAGAGTCAGCCACGTCCTTCGTAAAGC
>CBIHME010000013.1:0-11275 GCA_966210965.1 uncultured bacterium | reverse complement strand
AAATAATATATAGTTTTACAATCAAACTATTGTTCTCCCTATTTAGGAGTTGGTACCCGATGATCATGCAACTCGTTCCAGGATATGTCGAGGCGACAAAATCCACTCATACCTATCACATCATCCGCTCATTCGACATGGACGGACATGAGGTGGCATGGGTGGAAATAACGTATTTTTTGAACAGCGATACCGCACACAGTACGCCACTCAAGATGTACCGTGTCATGTGTGACTGCGACTTTACCGAAGGCGTCGGCTGGAACCTGAATAAAGATGGCCACCTCTACACTGTGCACGGACGAAATGCTGATAACTGCAAATTCCGTCCGCTCGTCATGGCAATCCGCCACCAGGAGCTCCGAGATTACTTGGAAAAAGCCGCCGGCAAACCCGACGTTCCCAGCGACAAGGCAACCGTTCTGTATGTCGTTCGGGCAATCGAGGCGCTCGCGTCATTCGCTCAGTACAACGTCATGATCGAGGCCGGCGGTGGCGCAGAGTTTTGGGGTGGCTATTTCTATCTGCCGACCGTCCAGGCGATCCTTGATGTCGAGTGGCCACAGATACATATGGCCATGGCAGTCTTGTACCGCATGAAAAAGTACGACCTCGATGGCATGGTCGTCGTTCCGTACACTACGCCGCCCGAAGCAACGTGGCAGCAGTATGACAGTCATGAGGTTGACGGCTATGTCCTGACGCGCAGTCTACCATCACACAACCGCATGTCGCATACATGGAAGTTGGCGGTCTACGAAAAGGGCAGTGAATCGCCTGTTCGGGAATGCCAGCTACAAATCGACCAACCGCTGGAATGGGGTGTCGATATCGACGACCTCGCCCAATCAGAAGCGAAGCTGAGCGAAATGCTGTCTGACCTGAAAAACCAACCCGCCTAAAGAGAGAACATACGCCCCGGAAGATTTGGCTATTGCCACTTCCGGGGCGTCTTTTCATTTTGGATACTTCGTGGTTAGGCAGCACTAGGGTACAATAAGGGCAGTTATGGGACAAAAAAAGAAATCATCTTCAACACCAAAAGCGATCGTCAACCGTCGCGCAAGGTTTGATTACGAACTAGGCGATGAAATCATTGCCGGACTGGTTTTAAGCGGCCCGGAAGTTCGCGCCGCACGTGACGGACACATTCAATTAAAGGGTTCGTTCGTGACGATTCGTAATAATGAATTATGGCTCAACAATGCCAGTTTCAGCTTAAAGCTACATCAAAAAGGTGACCCAGCCGCCAGAACAATCGACACCGAACCACGCAAGCTCCTTGCCAGTCGAAAACAAATCGACACATTAGCCAGCAAGAAAAAGAGCGGGCTGACAATCGTCCCAACGCGACTACTCACGACCGGCAAATTCATCAAAGTTGTCATCGCGCTGGGTAAAGGAAAAAAGAACTACGATAAGCGTGAAACCCTGAAGCGTCGCGATCAAGAACGAGAGACCAGTCGCGCGATCAAAAACGCATAGATAGGGAAAACCGGGCAGCGAACGTATCGCAGCCCGGTATAAGAGCCTACCTGAGGCTCAGACCATCTCCATTGAATTTCACACTCGCTATCGGCATCGTATGGTCCCTATCATGCATCACATAGATCGGATTATCGAAATATTTGACCCTGCCACTCGCCGGCATAATACGCCAGCCATGGTCGCCCTCGGTCACAAGAAACTGATTGCGGTCCGTACTGTCACTTCCTTCTGATCGCAACAAGTAGACGCGATGCCCTGCAGGTATCGTGATAATACGGTCAGGTATGAGCGACCCGTTCAGGCCGTCCACATACAGCTGTATTTTGTACCTTTTGTCGGTGATTGCAACTCGCTTTCGTTGGTTGGGTTCTGCGAGAGACGCATCAATAAATGCGTTCAATCCGTCCAAGCCTGGATCGCCAGTTTTGCCTTTGTCGCCGGTTTTTTTCACTTTCCATTTGTTATTCAATGTACGTCGCTCCTAGATAGAGGATGGATGGTCGAAGATATTATACCACCACAAATAACAGCGGTCAATGTGCGTCCGTGGTATACTAAAAAGATGAAAATCTACTCTTGGAACGTCAACGGAATACGCGCAGTCGAGAAAAAAGGAGCGCTTGCGGAGTTTATCAGCCGCGAGCAGCCGGACATCATTTGTTTTCAGGAGATAAAGGCGCATGAGGCACAGCTAGATGTCGAATATCCAGAGTATGAAAAATACTGGAATTCAGCAAAACGCGCCGGCTATTCAGGCACGGCAATTTGGACAAAGATCGCACCACTGAACGCATCGTACGGTCTGCCCGAAGGCTTGATTGACGAATATCAACTGGATAGCGACGAATACGGCGACCCGTCCGACGAAGGGCGAGTGACAACACTAGAGTTTGAAGATTTCTACCTTACAACCGTCTACACACCGAACAGCAAGGGCGACCTATCACGCCTGCCGTTGCGCCATAAACAATGGGACCCGGCTTTCTTGAAGTACATGAAGCGTCGCGAAGAAAAAAAGCCAGTCATCTTTTGTGGCGATTTGAATGTCGCACATACAGAACTTGACCTCGCAAATCCGAAACCAAATATCGGCAAACATGGCTTTACAAACGAGGAGCGCGAAGGCTTCGACAATATCGTTAACGCTGGCTTTGTTGATACGTTTCGAATGTTCAATCAAGATGGGGGCAATTATACCTGGTGGACCCACTGGGCAAATTCACGCGCCAGAAACGTCGGTTGGCGCATTGACTACGTTCTTGTCTCGGAAAGTATCCGAGATCGAGTCAAAGAAGCATCAATCCATGCGAGCGTCATGGGATCAGACCACTGTCCGGTCAGCGTGACAATCGATTAATCGATCCGCTTTTACATCACTTGACGGCAGTGATACAATAAAATACATGACAAAGCAAAAGTTTGCAGCCTTTGATATCGACGGGACACTTTTTCGCAGCGGTCTACATAGGGAAGTATTTTATGAATTATACAAAATGGGCATTCTGCCATCTGACCTTGGTGAAGAAACGACTTTAAAGCACCGCGAGTGGCGACACCGCGTACATGGAAACGCTTTTGAAGAGTTTGAAAAGATTATGGTCGGTGGTCTTGACTCGTATCTGCCTAAACTACGCATCAGCGATTATGACGAAGCCGCTAAGCGCGTCCTTGAAAAAAAAGCAGAGAACGTTTACGTCTATACTCGCAATCTACTATGCAGACTGCAGGCCGAAGGCTATATGACCATTGCAATCAGCGGATCACAGCACGAACTCGTCGAACCGTTCGCCAAGCGATATGGATTTGACGCCTGGGTAGGGCAACAGTGGGAACGCGGTGAGGAATTTTTTACTGGCATACTCACGAAAACGCACACCGGAAAAGACAAAATCCTCAAAAACCTCATCGAACAATACGATCTGACACTTGAGGATAGTTATGCAGTCGGGGATAGTAATGGTGACAGCGGCATGCTCGGCATCGTCGACAATCCCATCGCCTTCAACCCCACATATGAATTGCTCGAGAAAGCACTGGAAAACAATTGGAAGATCGTTATCGAACGCAAAAATACCAGCCTTGAATTAATAAAGGAGCCTACCGTTGGAAAATACGTACTGGAAAAGACAAACCAACAGTAAGCCACTGTTTCCTGACGTCGAATGGAATAAGCCCGAACAGCGCTCGCAGGCCGGGCGTCTTGGCATTATTGGCGGTAATAAATTAGGATTTGCCGGCGTTGGCGAGGCGTACGGGGTCGCTACAAGCAGCGGGGTAGGGGAAGTACGAGTATTGCTACCTGACGCTCTGCGAAAAACAATCCCGCCGATTATGACCGACGTATTATTCGGCGCAACTAACCCATCAGGAAGCCTTGCGCGCGATGCGTCAACTGAAATGAATGCGATAAGCGAGTGGGCGACAGGAGTACTACTTGCTGGCGATGCAGGACGAAATAGCGAAACCGCCATCCTCTACGAAGACTTCCTAAAAGACTATGTCGGACCACTAACAATTACCCGGGATGCAGTGGATTTAATTAAAAATAGCTCGGCAACTATGGTTGAACGTCCAAATACGCTACTGGTCGTGTCCTTTGCGCAGCTACAAAAAATCTTCCAGAGCGTATACTACCCGAAAATACTAACATTCAGCATGCAGCTTGCGCACGTCGTAGATGCACTCCATAAATTTACTATCACGTACCCATGCGGCATTATGGTGCTACATAAAGATTATCTGATTGTTGCGGTAAATGGCGACGTCACGACCACCGAATGGCAAAACCCAATGGCGATCTGGCGGGGAAGTGTCGCTGCAAAAGCAGCCAGCTACTGGCTTTGGAATCCTTCCAAATTACTTATGAGCGCGACGGCTAGTATTGTCACGAAGGAGTAGTTCACTTACAGTCACAACCTGGTGTGTCAGCTAAAATACCGTCTCTTGACGAGGAATCTTAACCTCGATTGGCACACTACTGTCAATCGTCGTACCATTACCTAGTTGTCCGATATGATTTCGCCCCATGGCATACAGTCGACCATTATCGCCCAGAATGTACGCGGTGTATTCATCGTTATTTGCAATAGCGACGGCCTTAACGCGAGCCCCAGAGACGCCGTTCACAAATGGCATCAATACCTCGCGCGGATCTGGATTGCAGGCCTGAAGCGGGTGATTGGTTCCTAATTTTCCATACGTGTTGTCGCCCGCGGCAAACACTTTACCACTGACGGTCAGCACCATCATCGAGTTCATTTGATATCCCGCTTCGTCATTCATCTTTAACGCATCCTCGCCACCAGGTAATGAGAACAGGGTCTGATTTCCTTGTATAGCCGCACAACTGAGCGCTGGATTTCCCAGTTGACCGTGGTTATTGCGCCCAACACAGTAGACCGTACCAGCCGATGTCGCGCCAACGCAAACACTGTGCCGGTCCGCGCCTTCGTCACCAATACTAATAATAGAGTTGAACCCACTTCCCGTAATCGTCTTTGGCGTTGAATAGGATGCTGTAACCGACCCCGAAGTATTACCGTCGGCGGCGGTACCATGCTGGTTGTGGCCGCTCATATACGCTTGGCCATTAACACCCATAAAGAACGCACCCTCAACCGCACCGTGGTACGAAAGTTTCACGTCCGAGACTTTGATGTCACCAGGAATCATTGCTCGGCCCGGAGTCGATTTGCCAAGACCTGCAGTATCAACAGTCGTGTTTCCTTGACCTAGTTGCCCATAATTATTCATGCCAGCACAGTATGCACGATTATCATTCGCGATCACACAGGTCATAAAGTCCTTGGTGAATATCTTCATCGCCCGCAGCGGCAGCAATGTCCCGGCAGGCGGGGCAGGGTTCGCTAGATCCAATCTAAATCGCGCCGGGGCGGCCATATAATAATTCGCTTGATAACCAGCTGCTGCCGACCCTATGCCCGTGCCCAGTTCACCTCGGTCGTTCATCCCCGCACACCATGCTTCACGACTACTGTCGATGACGCAGGCGTTATTACGACCGTATCCACTGACCTCTAGGTCGATCGCTGTTCGCCCTGCGGGAAGAACAAATTGCACCCAGTCTGACATGTCTTGACTTGCAATACCTTCGCTACCGCGGCAATACATCTGGTCATTACTGCCGATAATACATAAAATCGCCGCGCCTTGACCCGACCCCTTTACTTTTTTCACTTTGGTAATTCCCGTAGGCAAGACGATCTCGACCGGCGCGGTTACCACAGTACCCAGTGAAGCATCACCAAGCTGGTTAAGTGAATTATCGCCCCAACCATACAACGTTCCATTACCCGTCAACATGTATCCGTTATGTCCAGCCGCTTTCCATCCGGCGCCACTAGCGATTTGCGGAACGATACTGTACTGACTTTGCTTGACGAGAGTTCGCGAATAAACCTGGTAAACACTCCCCGTCGAAGAACGGAGCAGCTCGGTCATTCCTGTCACCGTCACCTTAGCTGAACTGGCTGCTCCGATGACCGGCGCATCCACAAGGAAGGTCGTGCGTATATTGCCAAACTGGACGATATACCGATTGCCGCCAGAGATCGTTGCACCAGAACAGGTGGTGTCCGGGCGTAATTTGGCGTTCACTGTCCATGTTGGCGAATAATCGCTTTCCCTCAAGCAGGCCTCCGCTCGAGCTTGTCCAGCTTCGGCTGCGATAGTAGCGAGTTTATTATAATACTGCTCGTCAAGCGAGGCGCGCACACCGCTGGTCGCGGAAACAGCAGCCAATAGTACGATCAGCATCACGATAGACGCTATTAAAACAGTCGGCAAAGCAAATCCAGGTAGTGACGACCGGCACCTAGGCAGACATTTTTTAAGCGTAAACATTACCTACAATAATACCACGACAACTAATCATCTAACAGACGAGCCGATCCTGTTTTAATGAGCCATATTTCATACTAGTAAGAAACGGAGGGGAGGGTTTGCTGCAGATAACTTGCCACAGTAGGAACAAGCCGCGTCGTTGTCGTTCCATCGCCCAACTGACCAACATAATTGTACCCCCAACAATATGTCGTCATGTCCGCGACAACGCATCCGCGGTTACCGCCACCTTTTAGGCCAGTAATCGTCGCGCCCTGTAATCCACCGGGCCCGACATATACCGCCACGGGGACTGTACTGTACGGCATCTGCGCAGCAGTTTGATTATTTCCTAACTGCCCATTTCCGTTATGCCCCCAGCAGTACACTGCGACATTATTCGAGCCATCCCTAGCCGTTGCACAGGCGTGACCGACGGCGACCGAAACTTCCAAGGCATCTTTGCCAGATAAAACACCGCTGGTATTGACTGCAACCGGAACCGTACTATCAGTTACGCTGTTATTTCCTAAAGTACCTTCTGTATTATCGCCCCAGCAGTACACTAGATCGTCGGCAACGGCACAGCTATGCCCCAAAGTACCCGATCCATCCCGACCAGATATTGATATATCTGTGACATTTTTACCCGACAACACACCTGATGCCGTGACCGCAACAGGGATACTGCGTGTCGTTGTCGTTCCATCACCCAACTGGCCAGAATCGTTATATCCCCAACAATAGGCGCGCGCACCCGAACTAGTGGTCGCGATTGCACATGTCGCCCGAGAGAAAATAGCACTTGAAATCGAAGTAACTGGCAAGCCGGCATGTGTCCCTAATCCTCGAACGCGTACAGGTGTTAAACTAGAGGCCGAGATCGTACCAATGCCGAGCTGCCCCTCGGTGTTTTCACCCCAGCAGTAGACATCGCCAGCCTCGGACAATGCGCACGTATGTGTCAGTCCCGTGACGATTTGCTTAAGTTGAACATTCATACCCGTTGTCGTCGCCACGGGAACGGCAACACTCGAATCAGTCGTACTGTTATTGCCGAGCTTACCTGCATAATTCCATCCCCAACAAAATGCCTTGCCGCTTGCGATCGTACATGCCGATCCGTTTCCAACCGCGACCGATGTATCAATCCTGCCTTCTAACTGACCTGGCTGACGCGTTACTTTTACCGGCACCAAGGAAGTAGAAGTTGTACCATTGCCAAGCCTGCCATTACCGCCACTACCCCAGCACCACGTATGTCGATTAACGATACCGCAGGTTTCTTCAACGCCAGAGGCTGAATCCGTCGACATATTACCTAACATGCCGCTCGTACGAACAACCGTTCGAGAGTACGTTGCAGCCACCGATCCCGTTGACGTACGCAGTAATTCGGTAATTCCCATGACCGTTATTTTCGCCGCACCATTCGTCCCAATGGTTGGCGCCCACACAAGGAACGTTGTCCGTATATTTCCATACTGGGTGATATACCTGGATCCGCTAGGGATCGTTGCCCCGCTGCAGGTAGTATCGGGACGAAGACGAGCATTATCAGTCCATGTGGCTGTATAGTTACTCGCAAGCAAACACGCATCAGCACGCTCTTGTCCGGATTCTGCAGCGGCTGTCGCAAGCTTGTAATAGTACTGTTCGTCAAGCGCCGCACGGACGCCACTTGTGGCCGATACGGCAGACATAAGGACAATCAGCATCACGACCGAGGCAACCAAAACAGTTGGCAAAGCAAATCCAGAACGATTCAGATGAGAGTGACGTAACGAAGAACCGAGCATAAACATTATTAATTATGATTCTACCATATTCAAAATAAAAAACCGTCCAAAGGGACAGTCATTTATTTTGGTACCGCGAGCCGGACTTGAACCGGCACGAGCTAATGCTCACCAGATTTTGAGTCTAGCGTGTCTACCGATTCCACCATCGCGGCACATGGAAAGTAGTAGATGCTACCAATGTATTGTACAATAGAATTAAACAGGAATCTATAGATGAAACCAGATGAAAACGATGACAGGCGAATGGGCACGCCGCTGATACCACAGCGATCGTTTGTTCATACTCCGCCCGCGTCCCAACGCGACAGTAACGCCCAGGCCGCTGCGGCAAACATCGTTCGCAGCCAAGTTGATGCTATCTATAGCGGAAACACAACAACACCAACCCCGCAAACCACCCCAGTTGCATCCGAAGAAACCGTGCCGCAACAAGAACTCGCGGATATCAATCCGTATGAACGAACGCAAATCAACCCCGCGCAAGTTCAGGCTGACCAGTGGAAACAATACCATAGCGCGTGGCAAGATTATTACCAAAAATATTATGAACGATACTACGTCGGCCAAGTTTACCGTGCACACCAAGAACTAGAAGCTCGCGCCGCACAAGCAGCGAAAGCAAACGCGTCAGGCCAAAATACACCCGTTTTGGCGGCTGAAAGCACAGAAATAGAAAGCTTCAATCGTGAAGAAGCAATGTACGATTTGCGCAGTAAGTTAATTGAAAAAGTAAATGACTCGGCTAAAAAGGCCCGAAAAAGCCGCCACTTTACACCGATTGCCGCGGCATGTTGCGTTGTCGTCTTGTTCTTATTCCTACAATATAACCGAGTGTTATTCTCTAACGTCCAGGCGTACATCAGCCCGGGTAACATTGACCCGGCAAACATAATCGTCGATCCATTGACGAACGTTGCCGTCGGCCCCGAACCAAAACTAATCATCCCTAAAATTAATGTTGACGTTCCTGTTGAATACGACGTAACTCCTGATTATGATTCGCAAATGAAGGCCATGGAGAGCGGCGTCGCATGGTTTGGGATTCCAGGCGCAAACAGTAAACCAGGCCAGATAGGGAACACGGTATTGTCCGGCCATTCCAGCAATGACATTATCGATGCGGGCAACTACAAATTCATCTTCGCCCAATTAGAGCGATTAACAAAAAGCGACACTATTTACGCAAACTACAATGGCGTACGCTATACCTACACCGTCACAAAAACAGAGGTCGTTAAGCCAACTGATGTACAAAAATTGATTTATCCGACCGACAAGCCTGTCTTGACACTGATCACTTGTACGCCGCTTGGTACGTCACTCAACCGATTATTGGTGACTGCCGAACAGGTAAGTCCAAGTCCATCCCTCGCGGAAGCAGCACCAGCAAGCCCAGTCGCCAGCCAGCCGACAGCGGCGATTCCAGGTAACTCACCGACGTTCTTGCAGCGCATTTTCGGTGGCGGCGACCAATAACGCTACGGTAGTATCATTAATACACGGTTGAGATGGTATTTGCCATCATCAGTTCGATTAATACCGTAAAGGTATTTCGCGCTTGGACTATAGGTTACGCTAAACCCAGAAGCAACCGGCATGATTTCATGCTGATTCGCGCCGTCAAACTCATACATACGCAGCGTTCCGCCGTGATCATTCCAGACTGTGTAGCCGTCTAGCCATCGCAGCTCGCGAGTGAGTGCAGTTGTATCTTTTAATTCGGTCGTGGTGGTCTTTTTTAGTTCAAGATCGTGCGTGACATACGAAGTAGGGGTTTGCGCGATAACAAAACGACCGCTCGTTAAGATAGAAAGGTGCTGCACGCCAGAGGGAATGCTCATCGTCGTTAGTGCCGTCATCGCCGATGGAGCAGTCGCGTCACTTCGCGGCAATGAGCCTTTCACAATCTCTATCGCCGTATCGTAAGAGATAGCGACGTAATGATCGTCAAAATACTTACCAATCGCTACATGCAATGGCACTTGGCCATTATCACTATACGAACGGATTGTGCGCGCTTTATTGGCACCATCGTTTATATAGCCCACGCTACGCATATTTGTCTCAGGATCCAGAAGTGTCGAATACACGATAGTCGCATTATCAAACAACGAAAACTCTGCCACGTTTGACACTAACGGACCCGACATCGTTGCAGCGTTCAAGTCAATCTTACGTACAGTGTTATCGACAAGAGCGTAGACGATCGACGTACTATTGCCAGTGAATACGACCTTGGTGGCGTTAATACCCAGTGCAGTAGTAATGTTTTTTGTTGCGGCGACAGTTTGCGCGTCATCCACCAGCCACTCGATCTTTGTATCGTCATATGTGTGCCGAACAAGGATAAATCGACTGCTGGGATTCCAGGTCTCTAGCTTAAATGAATGCGTTTTTTCAGCAGATGCTGGCGTATAGCTACTAGCAGGGAGTTCTATATTCGTCACCTCGACAGTATCGCGTGACAAATCTGCCAAATGTATCATCGGCGTCGCTGGATCCTCTTTAATAGCCATCCACTTATTGTCAGGCGAAGACGCCGTACTGCTAACGGTACTAAAATTCGCAACGCTCGCAGGCGTTAATTCATTTGGTACCAAACGTGCGTACGTCAACCAAAGCACGCCGCCCGCCGATACTTCAACGGATTTTTGCCAGGCCTTATAGCCCTGACGCTCCATACTGATAAAGTGCTGGCCAGTACTCATTGTTTTGCGCGATGCAGTACGAGTACCCAGCGTGATGCCGTCAATTTTTACATCGGCACCAGCTGGCTGTGTATTAAATTGCACCAAGCCGCCTTGCTCGATCTTTCCATCGGTCCGATTAATCTGATATCCCAGCATGAAAAATACGAGAATAGCCACTAAAACAATGACCGAGACGGACATCGCGGTGTAGATAGAGATTCGTTGGAGGAGTTGCGTTCGTTTAGAAGGGGGGCGATACATAGTAGTTCTATTATATCAACATTGCAGGAAAGTCTTGCATATTCACAAGCATTTCACTACTATATTAAATAACAAACCGCATAAGCGAGATGGCCACCGCTAGAAAGCCATTTCACTTATTTTCATAGAAGTGGAGACACCAACATGATCCAACAAACATTAACAATCAACGCCATTAATTATGATGCTCTA
>CBIHME010000012.1:0-11420 GCA_966210965.1 uncultured bacterium | reverse complement strand
TCTTTTTTCCATTAAATTACCCGCCATTGCTGACGGGTAGTTCTAGGCAGTTGAATGCTTATTTTTTTGAATTTCGCTTGCGCATATTTGGGTCAAGGAAACGCTTGCGTAGGCGAAGTGACTTTGGCGTTACTTCTAGTAGCTCGTCGTCTTCGATGAAATCGATAGATTGTTCAAGACTAAGATCAGTGAACGGCGTCAACTGAATCGTGCCGTCACTTGATGACGTACGCATGTTCGTTAACTGCTTGCCGCGGCAAACGTTAACATCTAGATCACCTTGGCGATTATAGACACCGACAATCATACCTTGGTAAACAGTTGTACCCGGCCCAACATACAGTTCACCGCGAGCCGCTGCCGCATCTAAAGCGTATGCCGTTGTCGAGCCCGCTTCGGTAGCGATCAAGGCACCGTTACGTGTTTGTTGCAACTTTGGACCAAGCGGCTGGTAGCCATGTGGCAGGCTATTCATAATAATCGTACCCTTGGTTGCCGTAAGAAGTAAGTTACGCAGACCGATCATTGCGCGAGTTGGCAATATATATGTCGAACGTGACGTGCCACTACTCGTCTGCTCTTGCTTGACCATTGCTGCGCGGCGAGTACCAAGCTCTTGGCTGACGGCACCGAGGAATTCAGGGCCGACTTCAACGAGTAATTCTTCGACTGGCTCTTTGACGACGCCATCTTCTTCAATCGTTACAACTTGCGGACGACCGACTTCAAATTCAAAACCTTCGCGACGAAGTGTTTCAATGAGAACTGAAAGGTGCAGTTCGCCACGGCCAGACACGACAAACCCGATACCCTCTTCGGCAACGCGAAGCGAGACGTTTGTTTCAAGTTCTTTTTTCAGGCGATCACCAATTTGACGGCTTGTGTTAAATTCAGCCTCTTTACCCTTCATCGGGCTAGTGTTTGGGCCAAGGTACATGCTAAGTGTTGGCGCCTCGACATCGATAACTGGAAGTGCATCAGGATTTTCTTTGTCTGCAATCGTTTCGCCAATGTGCGCATCTGCGACACCAGTAATTGCAACGATATCTCCAGCAAATGCTTCGTCAATTTCTTCGCGGTTCAAGCCACGGTAACCAAAAATCTTATCAGTTTTGCCGTTAATAATTGCGCCGTCGCGTTTAATTAATGCGATTTGCTGCGCTTTCTTGACGCTACCGCGAGTAATACGGCCAATTGCGTATTTACCAAGGAAGTTATCATATTGCAACGAAGTAACTAGCATTTGGAATGGCTTGTCAGATTCGACAGTCGGCGCAGGAATATCATTGATAATAGCGTCAAAAACTGGCGTCAGATCAGCATGCTCTGCCGTATTCTCTGGCAGGTGCGTCCACGCTTTGCCATCACGACCAATTGCGTAATACACAGGGTAATGTAGCTGGCTGTCGTCGATTGCAAGCTCCAGGAAAAGATCAGATACTTCGTCAATCACTTCGTCGATGCGACGTGAAGGCTTGTCGATTTTGTTAACAATAACGACTGGCTTAAGGCCAAGCTCAAGTGCCTTTGAAAGCACGAATTTTGTCTGAGGCATTGGACCTTCCTGGGCATCAACCACAAGAAGCACGCCGTCAGCCATGTTAAGCGTTCGCTCAACTTCACCACTAAAGTCGGCGTGACCCGGAGTGTCGATAATGTTGATTTTGTAGTCGCCGTGATAAATAGACGTCTGCTTGGCGGTAATCGTGATGCCGCGTTCGTGCTCTTGGTCACCGCTATCCATAATCAAGTCCTGGCTCATTTCAGCCTGATTGTCACGGAAAGTGTTACTTTGCTTTAATAGCCCATCAACCATGGTCGTTTTGCCGTGGTCAACGTGCGCGATAATCGCAATATTGCGAATGAATTTTGGGTCTTTCATAAAAATATACCCATTTATTGATGGGCTTCCTCTATCTGTAAATATAGCATACTCCGGCACTTTTCGCAAGTCCCGGAGCAGCATAAACATAAATTCTATCTGGTGGAGCTACAGGGACTCGAACCCTGGACCTCTTCCATGCCATGGAAGCACTCTAGCCAACTGAGCTACAGCCCCGTACCGATTCATTCTAGCAAATATTAAACACCATTGAAATACACCTCTAGTCGCTATATTTAAAAGCCCCGTGCTCTAGCGAACTAGAGCACGGGGAGGTCGCCGGTCGGTTAGTCCGATACTTTTTGTACCGTGATACGAAAACTGGCGCCGCTAGGTTCGGTGAGAACGCCTGACATTCTGTCATAGCGGTCAAGGTGACTGATCAACGTTTGGACGCAGCCATACACCTGCACTGCTCGATTGACGATATCCGTAGCACTTAAACTTTCTGCAGCGATACACTCCTCGAGAGCCTTTTGCGACGCAGAGTTAAACATGATCGGAATGCTCTGATGCTCACCTTTCGAATGGTTACGGATAGGAAACTGGATGATGTTGTCATTCACTTATTACTCCTAGGGCCTTAACGATTTCGAATAAATCGTTGCCAAAGATTATAATATACTATTTTTATAATTACACAATCAGCCCCCCCTCCTTTGACGCAAAGACTCAGACGCAAAAACTCGCCTCTTTTGACGGAGACGAGCCTTCTAAGCTGTTACGCGCCCACCCGGGGCGCTATGTTTGTTTTGACATTTTTTGTTTTAACGCTCAATGGCACCCCATTGGCGTACCAGCTTATGCTTTATTATCCCCCTTTTATGACAAATCTGCAAGCATTTCGTGCTCACGCTAGTATTCTCGACGATATTATGATTAAATAGCTATGTTCAGAAGCACACGCGTATTAAAGCAAAAGGCGGGCGCTTACCTCTAGTATGGTAAACTCTCTTCTTCGCACACATCGCATAAGCGGTCGATCGGACGATAAATTAGGAACAGGTAAGAAGAAGAAAAGAGTACCAAGTATTATGGCACAACAAAATCTATTCATCGGTAGCCTTGCATATGCAACTACTGACGACACACTAAAAGCACATTTCGAACAAATCGGTGAAGTAGCTAGCGCTCGCGTTATCACTGACCGCGACAGCGGCCGCTCAAAAGGTTTCGGTTTCGTAGAATACGTTAACGAAGAAGACAACCAAAAAGCTGTTGATCAGCTTGACGGTAAAGAACTTGACGGACGCACAATCAGCGTTGGTCTTGCACGACCAAAAGAAGACCGACCTCGTCGTGACTTCAACGGTGGTGGCGACCGCGGTGGTGACCGTGGCGGCAACGGCGGCGGTTCATTCCGTCAGCGTAGCTGGTAATTTATTACCTAAGCACACCTAAAAAAAATACCTCGCCTTAATCAGCGAGGTATTTTTTATACGCAACAACTACTCTGGCACATCTCGCCGCTCAATGCTATACTTAATGTATGAAATACACCACACCGTACGTTGCTCCAACCCTAACGGTAGATGCAGTCATCTTCAAGCTGATAGATGGCACACTAAATACGCTCCTCTTGAAGCGACCGAACGAACCATTTAAAGGTTCATGGGCACTGCCTGGTGGGTACAACCCCGAAGGCGAGACGACACTTGACGCGCTTGATCGTATCATGAAAGAAAAGACGGGCATCTCTATCCATGCCGATTTGCGATATGTCGAACAGCTATACACGTTTGATACCGTTGCGCGTGATCCGCGCGGACATGCAGTGTCGGTCACCTACACCGGCTATGGTCGCGACATCAATCCGACCGAAAGTGAAACGATAACATTCTTCCCCGTCGACCAACTTCCGGAACTGGCATATGATCACGCCGACATCATTAAATACGCACATGAGCGGCTGATTTCAAAGCTTTCGTACACAAATGCCGTCTACGCCTTTTTACCGCCAACATTTACTCTGGCTGAACTGCAAACCGCATACGAAGCAATCTTCGGTCACGAACTTGATAAGCGTAACTTCCGCAAAAAGTTCCTGAGCCTTAATCTCATTCATGAAACCGACCAAATGAAACGCGAAGGTGCTCATCGTCCCGCCCGCTTGTATGCCTTTAATGCGCAGACGCTCGAATCACTACCGCGCAGCTTCGACTGACCACTCTATCACTAAGCATGAAAAACCCCTCGCTTCTCGTAGCTTACAAAATAAAGCTAGAAACGAGGGGTGGTTCCTCAATGCGCGACAAGAGCGCGTTTTTCAGTCGCTGATGGACCGTATGAGGTAAGACCGACAGGAACGCCAAGCGTTTCTTCGATCACGGATAGTAACCGTTCACTCCCAACAGTATGTGAAGGGGAGTAAATGGGGCGACAACGAGACAGATACTCGGTGAGGCGACCTTGGTACGTAAGATCAGCAAAGGGCCCGACCTTAATCGCACTTGCACCTCCATTCGTGTCAAAATCGAAATACACACCACGATCATGACCGTCCGGCACTTGGTACCGCTGACAGTAAAGCCATGAATCCTTGCGGTCCATACCCGTCACTACCAATTGATCGATACCGCCAGAAACTGCGATAGCATATTGATGCGCCAACAGGTCAAGATGACCGTAGCGAAACGCACCTTGCCACTGCCCGGTGCCGTTATGATACTCGGGGAGCTCGTGCGCTAAATCAGTATCTTCGGTGACAAGCGGACCAGGACCATGCCGAGTGGTATAGGCTCGGAGGATTCCTAGCCGTCGAACATCGTCTGCGTACTGGATGTCATCGAGTAACTGCAATGCATTCGCAGGCGTTGTCGTACTCCACGTCGTATACGGATGAAACCCGTACCATTCATCAAGCAGAACACCCTGTGCGCCTTCGAAAAGCAGCTGCTCGGTTTGATCGGCTAGGATACTAAGATAATTCATCCCCACTACTTTGACAAGTCGCACCCAATTGCGGTACGCAGCTGTCAGTAATGCGACGAATGAATCGTCATTCAGCAGCCCCCAGTCGGCAGTGCCGTTTTTAATCACGCCAATTTCTTGACGCACCTGTTCTCGTTTATATAGACGAAGTGCATCGAGCTTTTGCGGCAGATCTCTCTCGATGTCCTTCACTCGGATGACGAGATCAGGCCTGTCGATAGAGTCCGCCATCGTTTCACCGATACCTTGACCGCAGCTGCCGTGCCGACCGTTACCTCGCGCCAATTCACGCAGCCGGTTCGCTGCTTGTTGCCACGGGGTAATAATTAACGCTTCACGGTCGACTGTTGTGCGCTGCCAAATGTCACGAACCCCCAATTGCTGCAGATGCTCGGCCTCGGGAAACATCGCCAGAGGATTAATCAGCATAAACCGCGAAAGGTGCGTCGATGTACCGTCAATAAAACTGCCGCTACCAAACTGCGCAAAGGTATGATGCCGTCCATCAGGAGTGATCACATTATGCGCTGCCTGCGGTCCGCCATTGTAGCGAACCACAACCGATGGCGCCTGGCGGGCCAAATAGTCTACGGTCGTCCCCTTGCCTGCATCACCAAATCCTAGATCGGTAACGATTACTGCATGTGCCATCATTTATCCTTAAGGTAATAGGGGGTGGCCAGAGCGAGTGTTTGATCTCACTCTGGCCGCCTCATCGTATTTACAGGCGCGTTACGTCAGTACTTCCACTAACGTCCAGCGTCGTATCTGATGTCGCAACCGTGCCGCCACTCGCACCGCCATTGACTGTTGCCAACGCGCGGCCAGCGGACCTGATCGCCTTGAGATCAGCGCCGACTTCCTGAAGATCTTCGAGACCTTCGCTCAGCGACACCGTTCCCTCCATCAGCCCAAGCGTCAATGCGATCGTTTCACACACCGCCGAGGCATCATCGAGGATCAGGGCGTTTTGACCAAGCAAATCTCGCCAGTAGCAGACGTTGTTGTCGCCGTCACTGTAATACGACGTCCGATGACTGCCCTTGTACAGAACACCCTCGGCTTCGTATGACGCCTGCGACGCAAACAAGAAGAACACTTCGAACTTCTTTTTGAGCTCTTCGAACACCTGAACGGTTGTCAGGTCTTCCTGGAGCTTGTCGCCGATGAGCTTTTCAACCTGACGGCGATCAATGCGCGAATACACGCGCTCGTCGCCAATCAGGAATAGATAGCCTTTGCGTCCCTGCTTGTTTGCATCAAGTACTGCATGCCGCGCCAAATAGTAAGCGGCGAGCTGATATGACTCATGGTTGCCGCCACCGCCGCCACCCTCGAGTACGATGTTGCCGAGCGTGTCATCCATACGGTTGTCACTCTCGAACTGTCCGATTTGCAGCGGCATCGTATCCGAGTACGCATCGCCGACTGCGCCGAACAGGATTTGCGGATCCTCGACGTAGCCTTTTCGCTGCAATAGCCCATGCAGCTGCGGCAACTTCTTTTGCAACACCAATGGAATGCCACCCATCGAACCTGTCACGTCAAAAATGACGGCAATCGGCGTCGCATTGGGATGTTCCGAAGAGTTGAGCGCCTCGCGGACATTCAAGCCCGCTGCGTTCAACTTGATCGGATCAAGCCCCTCATGAACCTTGCGCGCAGCCCGCCCCGAACGCACTCTGTCCGAATAATCGAACGTTGAACGTCCCGCGGCAGCAGCCTTTGCGGCATTGTCCGTGTACGTAAAACTACTCCACGATCCTCCACCCATTTTGGGCACTTCCTTTCTTGTTATGTATCACCCTTTGGCAACACAAGTGGCAAAAAGCGTCGCGGAAAATACGGCGCTCCCATTGTCTCAAGCAATTCATCAAATTCCCTGAGTAGCAGCCATGCGTTCTGTGGACGCATTGACTGGTGTTTTTGTATACACCCACGCAGAAATGCGCGAATGGGCATTGGCACCGCATGCGGTAAAGTACCTGACATAGGGTCACCGCCCAAAAGCAAGATAATGCTGCGCGCCGCCATCACAATATCCGTTGCCGGACTTGGAGAACGCTTCGCAAACACCTCTTCAGGGTACCAATCCTTATAGGTCGTAACGACCACTTTGACCGGCGGAAATGCTTGACCCGCCTCAGCAAGGCTGGCGTAGCACCAATCTACCAGTACAACGCCATGCTGCTCTGGCAATACCATCACGTGGCGCGGCAATACCGCACCATGGATAACGTTATTATCATGAGCAAAGCCCAATGCCGCCAGCAGACGACGAAATATCCACACAGCATGACGCGAATCAATGCCGCCAGGAAATATCCGTCGCAACTGATCAAGGGAATAAAATCCCTTTAGCAGCGGCGTCACATTCGCCTGTTGTCGTGCGCCTGAGCTTGCAGTATATAAAAAAGAGTCAAGAAGCTTCGGCACATAGCATTGCCACTTCTCTTCGGTGTTCTTACTATGCAAGCGCTTTAGCGCCAGCGCTTCGGTCAGCAACAGATCGGAATCAGAAGGATTTTTTGCAATTTTTACAAACATATCCTTCGTTCCAGTACCGTCATTTGACGACGACGCGTAGGTTGCGCATATATCACCGTCGCCCAATGCGTACTGCAGCCGATGCGTCGCCCGCTTCGAAGTTATTGTCGCCAGATATACTGGCTGACCATACCGCCCAGACCGAACCGCTTCATCGGCTTGCTGTCGCAACACGCCGAGCTTTACGAACGCTTCTGATGCAGTGGCTTTGCTGCACCAATCGCTATAACGATCCGGATGCAGAACACGAGCCAAAGCACGAAATGTCTTTTTGATCGACGCATCAGCGTCACTATCCATATCTACGGAATCAAAAATATCCATATAGCTAGCTGCTGATGCGATACGCTCTGCTGTCGCTAACAAGATCGTATCTGTCATTATTGTCACCTCCTTGTTAATGAGCAGACGACGTTTTCGTGTCGTCATGTGCACGTGCCTCGACCAACGTATTTCGTCAGAAGGCATCAGGAAAGATGCCGCCAACAGATGTTGTCGTTCTTCTTTTCTTCCTGATAGTGTCAGAATAACACTATCAAAAAACAAATGTCTATAGTTTGTGTAAATTTTACAATATCATTAGCTATACTTAGTGTTTACATTACATTATCTATGCTCTATAGTCAGCATCAGTAGAAGATCTACTACATAACATAACCGCACATTTGGAGGTCATCATGAATGCACTACTAACCTTTTTCGACGTCAATAATACGTTTTTCACCCTACTAAGCTACCCGATTAGCTACCTCGAGTTTACCGGCACGCTATTTAATCTTGCATCCGTATGGTTAATCGCAAAACGAAATATATGGACATGGCCTATCGCGACGATTGGCGTGATATTATTTTGCGACCTTTATTATCAGATTAAGCACTATGCATATTTCTTTTAACAGATCAAATACTACATAACTTGCCTTTGGGGCTGGTATCTATGGCAGACGAGCCGACAAAAGACCGAGGACAACAAAGTGTCGATTGCAACCAACACATATAAAGCCAACCTGTACTGGGTCGGAGGCATCGCTATAGCTAGCATTATTACGACATGGCTATTAATCCACTTAAATATTTGGATGCCGCGACTTTTTCCAGAACCAGCATCACTACCCGGCATTGACGCCACGACAACCGTCATGAGTTTTGCCGCAACAATCCTAATGATCCGTCGTCGTGTTGAGTCATGGATTTTGTGGATACTAGTGGATATCGTCGCCGTCTGGCTGTACTACTACAAGGAAGTTCCCTTCATTGCACTTTTGTATCTCGTATTCCTCGGCATCGCTATCAGTGGGTATATCACATGGCGCCGTGCAAGTAAGCAGATCCTAGTATCATGAAAGGACTCGTCATCGGTAAATTCTACCCACCACACCTTGGGCATTCGTACCTCATAGACTACGCGCTCGCACATAGCGACACTGTCGACGTCTTAATATGCGACAGTTCAAAGTACGTCATTCCCGCTAGGCAACGGCAACTGTGGCTACAGGCGATTCACCCAACCGCAAACGTCAGAATCATTCCCGACCTAGACGATGATGATAACTCGCAGGCATGGGCGGACCATACACGGGCATTTCTTGGCTACAGCCCCGATATCGTATTTAGCTCAGAGAATTACGGCGCACCGTATGCGACATTTATGAACGCCGACCACCATATGGTTGACCTTGCCCGATTGCATATACCCATCAGTGCGACACGCGTTCGAGAAAATATCATACGAGAGTGGCAATATCTTCATCCTATCGTCAAGGCTGATCTTGCCATCCGCGTAGTTGTCATTGGCGCCGAATCAACAGGTACGACAACGCTTGCCCGCGATATTGCTAAAAAATTACGCGCACCGTGGGTTCCCGAGTACGGTCGACTGTACAGCGAAGGTCTGCAATCTGCTAACCATAAGTGGAATAATGAAGATTTTGTACATATTGCCGCCACTCAGCAACGTATCGAAAAAAGAATTGCCAGCCAATCGAATGGAATAATCGTATGTGATACCAATGCATCAGCAACCCAGCTATGGCAAAAACGCTACCTGCACACAACATCAAAACGTGTTCACGAAATTGCCATGCATGACAAGGTAAACTTTTACGTTATTACTGGCGATGAAATCCCCTTCGTCCAAGACGGCACACGAGACGGTGAACACATCCGACACGCCATGCACCAGGACTTCATTACACACGTCAAAAAAAGTGGAGTCCCCTACCTCATCGTAGCTGGTAGCAAAGTTAGCCGCTTGAAGCAGGCCATGTCAGCGATCAACCGTCTCCTTAACCATGCCGCTATCATCAAAGACCCGAAAACGGCAACTATTGTTGGTCCAGTAGTCGTTCGGCGATCTCGACCTGAGCCAATAGCTCTTGTCCGCTAAATCGCTGTCGACCAGGTAGTTCAACCCACTCCCCGCCGTCCGGTGATTGATCAATCTTATCTGGATAGATCATGCGACGCCAGTGAAGTTTATCGCGAATATCCGTCGGATCATTTGGATTAACGCGAGAGTAATGCGTAACGCTACAGTTGCGTATTGTATACGAAGGGTCGCGATCAAGTGCCTCCCACTGCTCTGGTAACATACGCTCGACGCCGTATCGCGCCACGTTAATAAAGTCACCATGCGACACGACAATAACACGACTACCCGATTGCTCACGGTGCAATGTTCCTTGGAAATCACGGAAACGACCATACACATCTGGCATACTTTCTCCACCGTCGAATCGAACATACCATGGAGTTGATCGATGTAATTTGTTTGTCAACGGAAATTGCTTGCGCTGTTCGGCACGTGCAACTGTTCCATACACACCCCAGCTTCGCTCTACTACACGATCATCGACTGTCCATTCGCCACAATCTTCACCACCAATATACGCTGCGGTTTCGCGCGTACGAAGAAAAGGTGAGAGGTAGCGGCCGTCGAAAGATTGCACACCCCCAAGCTCGCGATCGATCCATACTTTTGCCATCTTAGCTTGTTGTATACCCAATTGAGATAGGCGCTGCTGCCAATCAGGCCGATCATTAACAGACTGAATAACATCAAGTGAAGGTTGCGGTGCGATTTCTTTTTGAATAATATTAGCTTCGGATTGGCCGTGACGGACAAAAACAAGATCGTTGGGCATTGGCATTGTAGTTTTTCCTATTTACTGACTACAGTATGACAACCTAGCGCAATTTCCGCAACTAACTATGTCGCAGCGCAACCGCTGCTAGCTGCATAGAAACCCCACTCAGATATTCATAGTTGGCCGTCACAGCAAAATCATGTGGTTTTTCATATCTTCCGTGACTGACAAAATTCACCATCGAAGCGACAATCGACGATGTGCTGTCACTGTCGCCACCGATATTCGCCGCCATATAGACACTTTCATGAAAGTTGGGCGCCTTCGATAGAAATGCAGCATACGCTATCATCAAAGTTTCTGGTGCATAAAAGCCATATTTAAAACCACTAGTCGTATTCTCGAACTGCGTTAAAATATCATCAGATGACAAATCTTGTCCTGTCCCTAGAAACTGCAGCGACTCACTGGTGGCCATAGTCATTCCGAGTCGCTGTTCGTGGTCCCTCGCGGATGCGACTATATATTGCGCAAAATCATCTCGATTAAAATCTTGGCCAGTGTTCATTAGGTATATTAACGTGTCGCCGTGGAGGCGCGTACATAAACGCGCGACATCACTATCATGTGTCATCGTCGTTAGCTGGTCGTACTGCTCATACCTTTTATCATCAGACACGCCTTGCCCCGCCTGCCACAACACCAAAGGAGACATCTTCATTAACACACCGTTACCTGCCCCGTTCACTTCGCCGGACAGCGTAGGTGACGCGCCGTCAATAAGGCGCTCTATGCTATGAGTCGTCGACCCACCCCAGCCTCTTCGTCGCACTTTACCATTCCGGTCTGTTACTTCGGGCGTTTCATAATATGCCGCTACGTGTGTTTGTATTTGTGATTCTATTGTAAAGTTTTGAGCACGAATAATTGCGTTCGCAACAGCCAACGTCAACTGCGTGTCATCACTCCACGTT